>JBIIWE010000267.1:0-4342 GCA_044339075.1 Daejeonella sp.
GGGGTTTGAAAAAACTAGCGTATCCGATTCAAAAGAAGACAACAGGATACTATCACCTAACTACATTCAAAGCTCCGGGTGAGTTTATTAACAAACTTGAAGTTGAATACAGACGCGATGAACGCATTATGCGTTTTCTGACTGTTTCATTGGATAAGCATGCACTTGCATTCAGTGAGAAGAAACGTAGCGGAGCCTTTAACAAAAACAAGGAAACTAAAACTGAGGAGGTAGCAAAATAATGGCAAAAGATCAAATCCAATACGTAACTGCTCCGAAAGTAGACGAGAACCGCAAAAAGTATTGTCGTTTCAAAAAGAACGGTATCAAATACATCGATTATAAAGACGCCAACTTTTTATTAAAGTTCATTAACGATCAGGGTAAAGTTTTACCACGCCGTTTAACTGGAACTTCATTAAAGTTTCAGCGCAAAGTGGCTCAGGCTGTAAAGCGTGCCCGTCATATTGGTTTATTACCTTACGTTACTGATTCAATAAAATAAGAGGGAAATAAGCGAAATGGAACTAATTTTAAAACAAGACATCAAGAATCTCGGAGAGAAAGATGATGTTGTGAATGTAAGACCAGGTTTTGGACGTAATTACCTTATTCCAAAGGGATACGCAACTCTGGCTACTGAATCTGCAAAGAAAGTATTAGCTGAAAATTTAAAACAAGCTGCTTTCAAGCAAGATAAGATCAAAAAGGACGCTAATGCAATTGCAGAAAGACTGGAAGGTGTTAAACTTTCTATCGGTGCTAAGGCTGGTGAAACCGGTAAGATTTTCGGATCAGTTAACACCATCCAAATAGCAGATGCATTGAAGAAAGAAGGCTTTGACGTTGATCGTCGCCGTATTACCTTTGATGTTGAACCTAAATTTGTAGGTGAATACACTGCAAACCTTAATCTTCACAAAGAAGTGAAAGTTAAAGTTACTTTTGAAGTAGTAGCAGAATAATTTCCTTACACCAGATTTTATCTGGTGTATAATCAGGAAAAAATTATATTTTTATTGCCTTCTGATTTATTCAGAAGGCATTTTTTTTGGAACAAATTATCGACACATTAATTGTATTGAATTGAGAAAGTTTGGAAGGTTGATTAGCAAATTACTAACGTGGTTTTTGGCTGTTACAATTTTGTGGGTTTTGTTATTTAGATTTATCAATCCTCCAATCACATATTTAATGATCCAGCGTGGCTTTGAACGCAAAGTTGACGGTAAGGAATGGAAAATTGAAAAGTCATGGTTAGACATCGATGAGCTATCTTCAAATCTAAAAAAGGCTGCTATTGCCGGCGAAGATGTTAACTTTTTGAAGCATTGGGGTTTTGATTTCAAGGCAATGGAGAACGCTTTTGAGAAAAATCAAAAGGGTAAAAAGGTCCGGGGTGGTAGCACCATCAGTCAGCAAACTGCAAAGAACGTATTTCTATGGCCTGGTAGATCCTATATTAGAAAGGCTTTTGAAGCTTACTTTACCATTCTTATTGAAGTATTGTGGGGCAAAGAACGAATTCTGGAGGTTTATTTAAATGTAATTGAGATGGGCGATGGAATCTATGGTGCTGAAGCTGCGGTGCAGAATTATTGGGGTGAATCAGCAAACAGCATGAGCAAGTCGCAGGCTGCACTGTTGGTTGCCGTATTACCTAATCCGTTGCGCTGGAACCCTACAAGGCCAAGCAGGTTTGTTTATTATAAGCAGGGATTGATTTTGAGGAACATGCGGGGTTTGAAGAAATTACCTTTTTGATGAGATAAGTTTAACAGGATTGGGCTACCAATTCGATTTAACTTGTCTTGGTTCTTGGCTCTTGGCTCTTGATCAAAATGAAAAAACCTTAGCATGCCAACTATCCTTTAAGGGTATTTCCCAGGCAGTTTGCATTTCATTCCGGTTATTGATCAGGTTGTTGAATACAAGCGTGTTTTCATTAATCTGACCACTTTTTATCAATTCCTCAAACTCTTCCCTGCTACAGTTTAGCACTTCCTTATTCTGTCTGTATGCAATTCTGAACCTGTCGAATAGATTAAGATTAAATTTCTGCTCAATTTCCTTCATCAGATTTACAGATTTATCAATGCTGCAACCTGTTGCACCTGCTACCTCTTCGTCAACTGAAAGTATGATGAATTGATGGTGAAGTACTTCACCTATTGCAGCCAGTGCATGACCATGTGCCAGCCACTCAGCTGTGAAATTATTTAGAATTTGAAGGATAGCAAGTTCTTCCTCCTGACTTAAGATCCGGTTAGACTGGTAGATCCAAACTCTTGAATTTTCAGAAATATTCATATGCAAAAATACAGAATTTTGATGAAGAATTATTTATCATAATTCTATTTAAACGGTGTTCTGCTAGTTAGTTTGCAATGGAAATTTCTTTTTCTGAACCTATGCTAATTTTGTATGCCATTGGATTTAAAGAGTTGTAAAAAGATTCGTGGACAGGTCTTAGCTTAGGTTAAAATCAGGGTGTTGAATTTTAATTCTACTTTAAGCAATTCCATATAATTTTCACTAATTGTTTTTACATTAGGGCTTTAACATTTTTAACGATAATGTATTATAAGCACATGAGATGCACAGGAGTATTGCTAATTAGTGGCCTACTCATTTGTGTTTCACTAGTTTTTATAAGTGCCTCGGTACCGCAAGATGATTCCATACATCAGTTTGCGGAAAGGGTCCTGCTTAGGCTTAATAAAATGCATCATCCCGAATCTGAATTAGTAAAGATCAGGCAGTGTGAGCTCTTATTGACTGATGAAGGCTTTCTAAGGTACCGAAAGACCTATTTAAGCGGGAAGCAGGAATACTATTCTCTAAATATTGCCCGAGTCGGCAGCGTAGATTATTTCGGAGATACGGGTTCCGGAAATCTATTATTGAAAACTATGGAGGATGATGTGATCGTACAGACCTTTAACGACCGAGATGGCAATGTTGATTCAATGGCGACCCATTTTCGTTTAGATCTGCATACTGTTGAACCTGAAGATCTTGTGGCTTTACAGGATGATATTCTAGGGATGAAACGCTTACTTCAGAAAAACTGATTTTGTAAAAAATTCTTTAGAATACCCTGAAATGGATATTTTTATTGAATATCAAGCCTTAAATTTAATCTTAATGATCACCTTAGTTGGCTGATTAGTAAAACATTATTTTGAGGTAGAAAAAATGTAATTAACCTTATTTAAGGCAGTTTGAAAATCTTGTTTTCGGATTGCTTTTTTTTTGCCAATTACAGTCCGTTTGCTCTTACTGTGATCTCTGCAATATCCAGCACCTTCACTTCTTCCTCTTTATTGAAGTTTTTAACGCCGTCGCTTAACATGGTCATGCAGAAAGGACAGGAAGATGCCACGATATTGGGCTGAAGTGCTAAAGCTTCATCAATTCTTTCAATATTGATGTCTTTGGTTCCTTTTTCAGGCTCTTTAAACATCTGTGCACCACCTGCTCCGCAACATAGTCCATTCGACTTACAGCGTTTCATTTCAACCAGCTCAGCATCTAGAATTTCCAGCGCTTTACGCGGAGCTTCATAAACACCATTGGCACGTCCCAAATAGCATGGATCATGGAAAGTGATTTTTTTTCCTTTAAAAGATTCGCCACCTTCTGCCTTCAGTTTGCCTTCATCAATTAATTGCTGGATTAGTTGAGAGTGATGAATCACCTCATAATTCCCTCCAAGGTTCGGGTATTCATTTTTGATGGTATTAAAACAATGCGGACAGCCGGTTACGATCTTCTTTATCTCATAGCCATCTAACACCTGAATATTGGTCATGGCCTGCATCTGGAAAAGGAATTCGTTGCCGGCACGTTTTGCAGGATCACCGGTGCAACTTTCCTCTGTCCCGAGACTCGCGAAATTTATGCCTACATGCTGCAGGATTTTACAGATATCACGGGTGATCTTTTGTGCACGTTCATCAAAACTGCCCGCACATCCAACCCAGAATAAGATATCGGGCGTTTCACCTTTTGCAGCCATGTCGGCCATTGTTGGTATGTTGATTGAGTTATTCATTTCTGTTGTCGGTTATCTGTTGTCTGAGGTATGAAGTCTGAGGTCTGAAAAAACCAGTAAATTTCAAATTAGACTTAAAAGTCTTTGATCTTGGTTCTTGGTTCCAGTTATCTGTTTGGAATAGGCTCACAGTACTTTATTTCATATGATTGTTCTTTTCTGCTTTTAGCTTTTCGCTTTCTGCTTTTGACTTTTTTCTATTATCTGTTATCTGTTATCTGTTATCTGTTGTCTGTTGTCTGAGGTATGACGTCTGAGGTCTGAAAAAAGCAGTAAATTTCAAAT
>JBIIWE010000269.1:0-4338 GCA_044339075.1 Daejeonella sp.
TTTTGCTTTAAAATGGTATGAATTTGATCCATCTTACCCTATAATTAAGTTAATGCATCATCTTCACATCATTAGACTTAGAAAAATTTAAGTATCTGATATACAATTTTTTAAGAGCCTTGATTTTAATCAGGGCTCTTTTTGTTTGCGAAGGTGTTTAAATGTTGAAATCTATGCAGACAGTATGCAGATCTAAATTTTAAATTTGTAATTGTTTCAATTGAAATAAAAGATACAAGGATGGCTGAATTAGAATATAGTGATGATAGTATTCGTTCTCTCGACTGGAAAGAGCATATCAGGCTGCGGCCAGGAATGTATATCGGTAAGCTTGGTGATGGATCGGCCTATGATGATGGCATCTATGTTTTACTAAAGGAAATACTAGATAACTCAATTGATGAATTCGTGATGGGTTCAGGCAAGACCATCGAGATTACAGTCAGTGATAAAAAAGTCTCCATACGTGATTATGGCCGAGGAATTCCACTTGGAAAAGTGATTGATTGCGTTTCCAAGATCAATACCGGTGGTAAATACGATTCGAAAGCATTCCAAAAGTCTGTAGGTTTAAATGGGGTGGGTACCAAGGCTGTAAACGCTTTGTCATCCCATTTCATGGTTCAGTCATACCGTGATGGGCGTGCAAAAAAGGCTGAATTTGAGCAGGGCGTGCTGGTCAATGATATGCCTGAAATTGAAACTACTCAGCGCAATGGAACAGCAGTTGTTTTTTACGCTGATGAAACCATTTTTAGGAATTATCGTTATATCCCCGAATTCGTAGAAAGCATGATATGGAACTATGTGTTCCTTAATTCAGGTTTAACGATCAATTTTAACGGCACTAAATTTTTCTCGGAAAGGGGACTATACGACCTTCTGACCCGAAATACTGAAACTGAAACCCTTCGCTACCCGATTATCCATCTCATTGGTGATGATATTGAAGTTGCCATGACCCATGGACAACAATACGGTGAGGAATATTATTCCTTTGTGAATGGTCAGCATACTACTCAGGGAGGAACGCATCAGGCGGCTTTCAGGGAGGCGATAGTAAAAACCATTCGTGAATTTTACAAAAAGGAGTTCGATGCTTCGGATGTCAGGGCTTCCATCGTGTCGGCTATATCGATCAGAGTACAGGAGCCTGTGTTTGAATCACAAACCAAAACTAAGCTGGGTTCACAGAATATTGCTCCTGATGGACCTTCGGTACGTACCTTTATTAATGATTTTATCAAGAAGGCTCTGGATGATTATTTACACAAGCACCCTGCAGATGCCGATTCGCTTTTAAAACGGATACTTCAATCGGAGCGTGAGCGAAAAGATATTGCCGGAATCAAAAAATTGGCTAATGAACGGGCAAAAAAAGCATCGCTGCACAATAAAAAATTAAGAGACTGCAAGATACATTTTGAAGATAACCATGAGCGTAAACAAGATACAACCTTGTTTATCACGGAGGGAGACTCAGCAAGTGGATCCATAACGAAATCGCGTGATGTGATGACCCAAGCTGTATTCAGTCTGAAAGGAAAACCACTCAACTGCTACGGCCTGACCAAGAAAGTGGTGTATGAGAATGAAGAGTTCAACCTCTTGCAGCATGCTCTGAATATTGAAGACGGGCTTGATAATCTACGCTACAATAACATTGTGATCGCTACCGATGCTGATGTGGATGGGATGCATATCCGCTTATTACTGATGACATTTTTTCTTCAGTTCTTTCCGGATCTGGTAAAAGCAGGACATGTTTCAATTCTTCAAACCCCACTCTTCAGGGTGCGCAATAAAAAGGAAACTATTTATTGTTATAGTGATGAGGAAAGACAGCGGGCGATCAGGAAATTGGGCAATAAACCTGAAATAACACGATTTAAAGGATTGGGTGAGATCTCTCCAATAGAATTTGAGCTATTTATAGGTAACGATATTCGCCTAGATCCTGTGATTTTGTCTAAAGAACAAGGTATTAAGAACCTGCTCGAATATTATATGGGTAAAAATACTCCCGACAGACAGCAGCATATTATCAAAAACCTTCGGGTGGAGGTTGATTTCATCGGCGAAGAGGAGCCTCAGGAAGTTGTGGCCGAATTGTTGACAGATTGAAATATGCAAAAAAGAACCATCTCCATTTCCTTTGATGAATATATTTCTCTGGAGGAATTAAATAGTCAGGATCAGATTCTCTGTATTGAGGCCAAAAAAGCAATGAGCAATTCTCATTCGCCTTATTCTGGTTTCAAAGTAGGAGTTGCTGTGCAGCTGGAAAGCGGTAGAATCGTTTATGGTAGTAATCAGGAAAATGTGGCTTATCCTTCGGGACTTTGTGCTGAGCGCGTTGCCCTTTTTATGATAGGCACTACTTATCCGGATGATAAGATATTAAGCATGGCCATCACAGCTCAAACTGATCATTTTTTAATTAAAGAACCCGTTACTTCCTGTGGTGCCTGCCTTCAGGTAATGGCAGAGTATGAGAAAAAGCAATCTCATCCTATCAATGTGCTATTTTATTGCCTTAATGGAGCGATAATTCGTACAAATGGAATAAAAAGTTTACTTCCATTTGCTTTTGAAGAAACGAGACTGCAAAAATAATCGTAAATTGTATATTAAGAAGTGGGGTATCTTAAAAAGAAACTCTCTTCCGCAAAATATAAATTGAAGATGAAAAAATATGTATATCTCCTCCTTTCTTTTTTGCTATTTATTGAAATTAGCCACGCTCAGATCAGATTGTCCTCCATCAAGGCAGATGAATGGGTTAAAAAGAATTTTACCGGACAGGGTGTAGTAGTAGGCAATATTAAGGTCAAAGGTTACCCCCTCTCTACTTTGTCTTTTACAAGTACAGGGAATGTCCTTAAACTGCAAAAAGGATTGATCTTGTCGTCCGGAAACTCCTATAATGTTGCCGGTTATAATAATTCGCATAACCAGAGCTCAACTTTTGGAGATATGATGAAGCCTGAGACAGACCAGGATCTGGCGGGAATAATTAAAGGGAAACTTTACGATATATGTAGTATTGAGTTTGATTTTGTTCCTTTAGATAATAGTATTCAGTTTAATTATCAGTTTGGTTCAGATGAATATCCCGAATATGTTGACTCACCCTATAATGATGTTTTTGCTTTCATTGTTTCCGATGATAGCACTTCCAGAAATATTGCAATAATTCAGGATACTCAAGTTCCTGTCAGTATCAACACCGTAAATTTTAAGACCAATTCAGAGTATTTCATTGATAATAACCTATACAAACAGGTTACGATCAAAAGGCAGGAGCCATTGAAATCAACTTATAAGGGAACTCTTCCCGGTAGAGTATTGCGCGGAATTGGGTCTATTTTTAGTGTTTCCGGACCAGCAGCAGGTGATCAGATTGTAATTCAGCCAGATGCTGAGCTGATGAAAACATTGGATCCGAATTTGTATCGCAATCTTCGCTATGATGGAATTACTAAAAAGCTTATTGCTCAAACCTATGTTACACCGTATAAAAAATATCATTTAAAGATCATTCTTGCTGATGTTGCTGACAATATCTACGATTCAGGTGTCTTTATTGAGGATCGAAGTCTGACTTCTAAAAAGGATGTTCAGCAACCTGGTTTTACTGAATATCCGGATCTGAGCAAAGTGATTGATCTAAACTTGATCCTGCAAGGTAAAAAGCTGGAGGAGATTTTGCCTGAAGCTTATAAAAAGGAATTGTCAAAACCTGTTATGCAAACGCAGTCTGTTACTGCAAAAGAGCCTTTGCCCCTTGAAAAGCGTGCAGAACCTGCTAACGCACCTGTGTTACCAAAAACAGCAACAGTAATTATACCTCCTCCTGCAGCTGTACAAGTAAAAGTTGATTTAAAGCCTGTTCTGATAGATATGTCAAATATTGTCATCCTTTTTGATTTCGATAAATCGGAAGTCAAAGAGTCTGAAATGATCAAACTTCGCGAAGCCATTGAAATCTTCAAAAAGCAAAGACAATATTTTACATTGAATATCTCAGGCCATACAGATATCAAAGGTAGCCTGGAGTATAATTATGATCTTTCAGCACGCAGAAACAAGGCAGTTATCGAAGCAGTTAACAACTTGATGGATGAGAAGATCAAGATACCCGCAATTAGTAAGTCGTATACCCAGCCAGTTGCCAACAATGAAACAGATGATGGTCGCCAGGCGAATCGTAGGGTAGAGCTGGTTTTTGTGAAGAAGAATTAACTCCAAATGGAAATCAAAGGTCATCCCTTCTACCGTCAGGCAGGCCGAAACCTGCCCTTCAGCAGGTGAGGGACCTTCGTAAATCCAGGTATA
>JBIIWE010000268.1:0-4338 GCA_044339075.1 Daejeonella sp.
GATCGATTCCCGGAGGCGCAATCTCAAGGCCTTCATATGCATCATTATTGTATGCAGCATAACGGTGATTACGCATGACACGTAACATGTGTTTTTTATTCTCTTCGTATTTCTTGAATGTTCCCAGCTCTTTGGCCATTTCAGCAGAAGTTGAATAAGCTGTTCCTGTCATGATCGCTGTGATGGCACCACCAATTGCGCGGGCTTTATCACTATCGTAAGGAATACCAGCAACCATTAGCATTGAACCAAGGTTAGCATAGCCTAAACCAAGTGTACGATAGTCGTATGATAATTGCGCAACCTCTTTAGAGGGGAATTGTGCCATCAAAACTGAAATCTCCAAAACAACGGTCCACACACGGCAAGCATGTTCAAAACCTTTCACATCAAAAACCAATGTTTGAGGATCGAAGAAATGCGCCAGGTTGATAGAAGCCAGGTTACAAGCGGTATTGTCCAGGAACATATATTCTGAACAGGGGTTTGATGCATTGATACGACCACCTTCAGGGCAGGTATGCCATTCGTTGATGGTTGTATCGTATTGAATACCAGGGTCAGCACATGCCCAGGCGGCGAAAGAAATATCCTGCCATAATTTTTCTGCCGAGATGGATTTAATCGGTTTTCCGCTGATACGTCCGATCAGATCCCAGTTTTCACCTTGCTCTAATGCTTTAAAAAAGGTATTAGGAACTCGAACTGAGTTGTTTGAGTTCTGTCCTGAAACAGTACGATAGGCCTCACCTTCGTAATCTGAAGAATATCCTGCAGCAATTAAAGCTGCAACTTTTTTCTCTTCTTCAACTTTCCAGTTCACAAAACCTTCAATTTCAGGGTGATCAAGATCAAGACATACCATTTTCGCAGCGCGACGTGTAGTACCACCTGATTTGATTGCTCCCGCAGCGCGGTCACCTATTTTCAGAAATGACATTAGTCCTGATGAGTAGCCACCTCCTGAAAGTTTTTCACTTTCGCCACGGATGGCTGAGAAGTTTGTTCCCACTCCTGATCCATATTTAAAAATTCTTGCTTCTCTAACCCATAGGTCCATGATACCCCCATCATTCACCAGGTCATCACTTACGGAAAGTATGAAACAGGCATGAGGCTGAGGACGTTCATAAGCAGAAGTTGATTTTTCAAGCTGATCTGTATCAGGATTTACAAAATAATGCCCCTGAGGCTTTCCTGTGATACCATAAGAACTATGTAAACCGGTATTGAACCATTGTGGAGAATTTGGTGCAGCCAATTGACCTACGATCGTATATACCAACTCATCATAAAATATGGAAGCATCTTTTTTGCTTGCAAAATAATTGTAGCGCTCACCCCATGATTGCCAACAATGAGCCATCCGATGTGCTACCTGCTTAATACTGTTTTCTGATGAAGTTGTTCCATCCGGCTGAGGCACTCCAGCTTTGCGGAAATATTTTTGGGCCAGGATATCAGTAGCAACCTGACTCCAGCTATCGGGTACTTCTACATTTTTCATTTCGAACACGGCATCTCCAGCTGGGTTACGAATCACCGAGGTACGTTTCTCATAATTAAAGAGATCATAAACGTTTACACCCTCTTTGGTGAAATATCTTTGGAATCCGAGACCTTTTCCGGTTCCTTTTGCAGCTGGTTTTGAAGTAGATTTACCCATGTTGAATTGATTAATGTTGTTATTGAGTTAGTTACCCTAAAAAAATGTTTGGGGGTTTTTAATCAAATCTATATGTTGGCGACATTTATATATAACCAGAGTTTTCCACAGAATGTTAGTGTATCAATCTTCCAGCACTCAATTAGATATTAAAACCTTGTTTTAAAGGAACTTATCTATGTGGAAAACTCTAAAAAAACGATGTTTTAGCCATTTTTTTTTACACTTGAATTTACAAAAAAAAAAGCCGGTCACGCCGGCTTTTTGAACAGGTCTTTAAACCTATAATAACGCGATGAAATTTCCGATTTTATTCTATGATTGTCAATTTGATCATATTGGTCTTCCCTTTTTTCTCAATTGGAATTGCCGCTGTATTGATCACCACATTTCCGGGCACAACAAGCTTTTCTGATTTCAAAATCTGGTTCACATCGCGGAAAGTTTTATCAGTACTTTCAAATTGATCATAATAAAACCCACGTACACCCCAAAGTAAACTCAGGGTATTCAAAAGTTTAATATTACTTGTGAAAATAAAAGTTGCCGCCTTCGGACGGTAGCTTGATATTTCAAAGGCTGTGTAGCCGGAAGAAGTCATTGAAATGATCCCTACAGCATGAGTCTTCTCGGCAAGAAACACAGCCGATCCGCAAACTGCATCACCCATATACGTTGGCGAGTTTTCATTCAAAATTTTAGCAGTGCTGTAAGGGTAATCATTCTCTTCAACATTTCTAACAATCTTTTGCATGGTTTCTATCACAATTAAGGGATACTCTCCTACAGATGTCTCGCCGCTCAGCATTACTGCATCAGCACCATCAAGAACAGAATTGGCTACATCATTCACTTCAGCTCGTGTAGGACGCGGACTAGTAATCATGCTTTCTAGCATTTGGGTAGCTACAATTACAGGCTTTGAGGCAGCTCGACATTTCCTGGCAATCATTTTCTGCAACAATGGAACCTGTTCCATAGGCATTTCTACACCCAAATCACCACGTGCAACCATCACACCATCAGTAGCTTCAATGATCTCATCAATATTATCAATAGCTTCAGGCTTCTCGATTTTCGCAATTACTCGTGCGACATTACCACTTCTTGCAATGATTCTCTTTAATTCAATGATATCATCAGCAGAACGTACAAATGATAAACCGATCCACTCCACATCATTTTTTAAGGCAAAATCAAGGTTAGTCAGATCTTCTTCCGTTAAACTTGGAATAGACACTTTTGTATTGGGAAGATTTACTCCTTTACGGGATGTGAGCACTCCGCCATATACCACTTCACACTGAACAGTATCCTTGTTGTTCGTGCTGAGTACTCTCATCTGGATCTTACCATCATCAAGAAGAATGATCTCTCCGGTGCGAACATCACTTGGAAAGCTCTGATAAGTGATGTAGATCTTATTCTCATCACCGATCATTTCTTTAGTAGTGATCTCGATCTTATGACCACTAGCCAAATTAACACCTCCATCCTTCACTAAACCTATCCGAATCTTTGGACCCTGCAAATCAGCCAGTATTCCAACATTGGTTTTATATTTCTTATTGATGTCCCTGATCACATCGATCACTTTCTGGTGATCTTCTTGGCTACCATGAGAAAAATTTAATCTACAAACATCAACACCCGCCTTTATCATATTCAACAAGACTTCTTTCGAAGAAGAAGCAGGTCCTAATGTGGCTACAATTTTAGTTCTGTTATGAACTGTTTTCATCCGCTTTATATTTTTTTTTGAATTATTTTTTCAATCAATTGTGTACTAAATACACCAACTCCAAAGGGCTAAAATATGAGATTTTCTTTGGATTTCAATTTTTTAGGG
The DNA here is from genome assembly GCA_044339075.1 of Daejeonella sp. Classification (GTDB taxonomy): domain Bacteria; phylum Bacteroidota; class Bacteroidia; order Sphingobacteriales; family Sphingobacteriaceae; genus Daejeonella. The sequence continues at coordinate 3,516 of JBIIWE010000268.1, forward strand.
TCAACTTCCAATGCAACGAGCACCTCCGGAACCTTATTTAATTTGCTAATTATCAGCTTCAGGTCATCTTCATCCATGTAATTCCTAATTAATAAAAAGAAATCTACCTTTTTCATTTCGGGCACCAGAAAACCTTCTGTACCTTTGTTGGCAATAATATAGAGCTCTGTTTCCGTTTGTGGCATCAGATAAAAGTATCTGCTAAAATAAAAAATTTCGTTGCCGGCATTGAAGGGAAGCTCTAAATCAGTAACCTTGCAAAAATCAGTTCCAAGTTGTTTATTAATTTTAAAACAAAACATATAGTCTTTTAGTTGCGAAGTAACAGCCAGCAACACGAAGTCAAGGTCAAGTTCAAATTTTAAAGTAGTTCTATTCAAGGTTTATTTTTTGTGCTAAATTACAAATGTAATAAGCTTAAACATTTAAATTGTTGACTTATAAAATTGCTAAAAACAAAAAGGTTTGAAAATTGCTAGAATTTATTTTTCTTTGCACAGAATTATTTAACAATTAAATTATAAAACCATGTCTGATATCGCTTCAAGAGTTAAAGCAATTATCGTTGAAAAATTAGGTGTTGACGAAAGTGAAGTTACACCAGAGGCATCTTTCACCAATGATCTTGGTGCCGATTCATTGGACACCGTGGAATTAATCATGGAGTTTGAGAAAGAATTTAATGTAGCTATACCTGATGACCAGGCTGAAACTATCGGTACTGTAGGTCAAGCTATCGCTTATTTAGAAAAGAACGTAAAGTAATTTACGATACCCTCATATAAATGGAGCTTAAAAGAGTTGTTGTTACAGGACTAGGTGC
>JBIIWE010000270.1:0-4334 GCA_044339075.1 Daejeonella sp.
TTGCACTTTCAACTGACAAAATTCCCCCTGCAAGCGGAAGAACCGATAAACCCTTAAGTAGGTCTCTGCGTTTCATAATTATATTTTATATATTGAAAAAAAGCTGATCCGCCCAGGGCGGATCAGCAATAGCTTATTTTTCAGATCCGTGACCAAGGTACGTTCTCAATTTTTCGCTTTCAAATAAATCAGCAGCTTCCTTCTCAGGTTTTGCAAGTGAGACAATAATACCAACAATAAATGCAGAGGTCATTGAAACAATGGTTGGATTTTTAAGTGGGAATATTGCCTCAGCATTTCCAAGAATATCAACCCATACCGTAGGACTGATAACGATTAAAACTAGTGATAAAACAGCTCCAGTTACCATGCAGTAAACCGCTCCTTTTGTAGTGAAACCTTTCCAAATGATTGACATGAGTAATGCAGGGAAGTTAGCACTTGCTGCAATAGAAAATGCGAGACCAACCATAAAAGCAACGTTTTGACCTTTAAACAATAAGCCTAGCGTAACTGCAAGAATACCAAGGAAGATAGTTGCTCTTTTTGCAACTTTCATTTCTCCTTTTTCATCAGAAATGCCTTTTTTAATGACATGCACGTAAAGATCATGTGAAATAGTTGAAGCACCTGAAAGGGTTAATCCAGCTACAACAGCTAATATGGTTGCAAAGGCTACTGATGCAATAAAGCCAAGGAATGCGCTTCCACCAGTATTTTCTGCTAGAAGAAGAGCTGCCATATTTCCCCCTTTATCCAGACTGATGATTGCATCTTTACCAACAAGAGCTAAGGCAGCAAATCCGATAAAGAATGTCAGAATGTAGAAATAACCGATAAATCCGGTTGCTACGAAAACAGATTTTCTTGCTGCTTTATCATCAGGAACTGTGTAAAAACGCATCAAAATATGGGGCAAACCAGCAGTACCCAACATTAACGCTAAACCAAGTGACAAGGCATCTAATGGATTAGTAATGAAACCACCAGGTGCAAGCATATCTGAACCATACTGAGTCTTTACAGACATGAAAAGTTCAGATGGACTAAAATTAAATTTAGAAAGTGCTAATAATACCAACATGGTAGCGCCAGACAACAGCAACACTGCCTTGATGATTTGTACCCATGTTGTTGCAAGCATACCTCCAAAGAGTACATACATGGTCATTACAACACCAACTACAACCACTGCAATTTCATAATTTAGTCCGAAAAGAGTTTTGATCAAACTACCTGCTCCCACCATTTGTGCGATCAGATAAAAAGAAATGGTTAATAATGAACCGACTGAAGCAGCGATGCGAATTGGTCTTTGCTTCAGACGAAAAGCAACCACATCGGCAAAAGTATATTTCCCAAGATTCCTTAATGGCTCTGCAACTAGAAACATAATCAAAGGCCATCCAACAAGAAAACCTATTGAATATATAAGTCCATCATACCCTTTTGTGGCCACCATACCTGCAATTCCAAGAAATGAAGCTGCACTCATATAATCGCCGGCCAGGGCCAATCCGTTTTGAAATCCGGAGATATTTCGACCGGCAGCATAAAATTCTGAACCGGTTTTAGTTTTTTTAGCTGCCCAGTAAGTAATGTAAAGGGTAACTGCTACAAATAGGAAGAATATTGCTATTGATACCGGATTTGCAGTACCCAAAGTGGAAGCTGGTCCAGAAGGGCTAATTTGAAGAAGTAAATTCAAAGACATAAAAATATAGCGTAGAGTTAAAATATGTTATAAATTTTTTTTGATCTCATGGACGTCAGAATCATAGTAATTATTTGCCCAGTAAACATAAAGGCCAGTTATCAGCCATGAAAAGAAAATAATTCCCAATCCTACAACAATAGCAAGATTGATTGAATCGCCCAATGGCATTTTCAGGAAGTCTTTATTGTATGCTATTACAAGTAAAAAACCAATGTAAACGAATAACATAACAAAGGTAAATGACAGGGAAATATTCCACCTTGTTTTTACCAGCTTCTTAAACTCAGCACTTTCAAGAATTTCATGTGTTTTTGCACTATCCATAATTAATAAAAATTGTTTTTGAGGTTTTTGAAAAATATTTTATAACTATCAGGTATTTAAAACAAAAAACTGATAATAACACTGAATTTAACAGTTTATAATTCTATGAAAAAAAAATGAATTATTACACTATCCAGATTAATCTTTTAAAAAAAACATAAAATCGTTACGTTTTACAGGCAATAAACAGAATAACAACAATAAAAAAAACTAAAAATCAGGTAATATTTCCGTACCTTTATCTTGTGAAAAAAATGCTTTCCATATTGCTTCTTTCTGCTTATTTGATCTCTTCAACAGAGTTTAGTCAGATGCTTAAATTACCTTTGCTTTTGGAGCATTTGAATGAACATAAAACTTTAAATGAAGGTACTACCTTATGGAGTTTTATGATGATGCATTACACAAATAATGATGTGAAATATGCTGATCATGATAAGGATATGCAATTACCTTTCAAGTCGAAGGAGGGATCTTTAAACATTCTTAGTTTATCTTTTATTCAAAATTTCACTTCCATAAAACTTGTTAATCCATTTGAGAGAGAGTTAAAGATCTATATGATACATAATGATCATATATTCAAATCTACTTTCCTATCTAATATCTGGCAACCGCCGAAATTCTGTTAACCTTTATTAAAGGTTTTTAAATCTGGCAAAGTTCAAGTCTTTACCAGCCATCAAACTATTTATTAAGATAAATTGTAAAAAAATATTTTATGCTAAATGCTATTATAGAGTTTTCTGTAAAGAATAAACTCATTATTGGGCTATTTGTGATAGGATTAGTTGGATATGGTTCATATCAGGCAACCAAACTACCTATCGATGCAGTTCCCGACATTACCAACAACCAGGTTCAAGTGATCACCGTAGCTCCTTCATTTGGAGCGACAGACATTGAAAGACTGGTTACCTTTCCTATTGAACAGGCAAACAGTAATATTAAGGGCCTTAAGGAGATCAGAAGCTTCTCAAGATTTGGATTATCCCTGGTTACCATCGTTTTTGAAGATGGGATTGATATTTACTGGGCAAGGCAACAGGTTGCCGAGCGTCTTCAAAAAGTTCAAACAGAGATACCTCCCGGAATTGGCACTCCGGAATTAGGTCCGATTTCGACTGGTTTAGGAGAGATCTATCAATATGTAGTAAGGCCTAAAGAAGGTTACGAGGATAAATATAATGCCACAGAACTAAGAACTATACAAGACTGGATCGTAAGGAGGCAATTGCTAGGCGTTGATGGAGTTGCTGAGGTCAGTAGTTTTGGAGGGAAATTAAAACAGTATGAAATTTCTGTTGATCCCAATAAACTCAAATCTTTCAATATCACAATCAATGATGTTTTTACTGCTTTAGAACGAAACAATCAAAATACTGGGGGCGCCTATATTGAAAAGGGACCCACTGTGTTATTTGTTAGGACTGAAGGATTGATAGGAAGCACTTCAGATATAGAAAAAATCAATATTAAAAGAAGTGAAAATGGAACTCCTGTTTTTATTCGTGATGTAGCACAAATTAATATAGGTTATGCAACAAGATATGGAGCAATGACCTATAATGATAAAGGTGAAGTATCAGGAGCAGTAGTGATGATGCTAAAAGATGCGAACAGCAGTGAAGTGATAAAAAACGTTAAAGAAAGAATTGAATTAATTCAAAAAACATTACCTGAAGGCGTAATTATCGAGCCATTTCTTGACCGAACCAAAATGGTTAATAATGCCATATTTACGGTTGAAAAAAACCTGATCGAGGGTGCTCTGATCGTGGTATTTATTTTGGTTTTATTTCTAGGAAATTTCAGAGCAGGTTTATTAGTTGCTTCGGTAATTCCTCTGGCCATGCTTTTTGCCATAATCCTGATGAATCTTTTCAAGGTAAGTGGCAATTTAATGAGTTTAGGCGCTCTGGATTTCGGATTGATAGTAGATGGTGCGGTCATCATTGTTGAAGCGGTCATGCATCAGATAACGCATGGAAAACGATTCGGACTTGTAAATCGACTTTCCCAAAAGGACATGGATGGAGAGGTAAAAAATTCGGCAAGTAAAATGATGAATAGCGCAGTATTCGGTCAGATCATCATTTTAATTGTATATCTACCCATATTTACGCTTCAGGGCATAGAAGGTAAAATGTTTAAACCAATGGCACAGACCGTAGCTTTTGCACTATTGGGAGCGTTTATTCTCTCCTTAACCTACATACCTATGATGAGTGCATGGTTTTTAAGTAAAAAAATAAAGCATGAACCGAATTTATCAGATAAGATCATGTTTAAA
>JBIIWE010000271.1:0-4333 GCA_044339075.1 Daejeonella sp.
AAGCACACCTCCACGGTCGTTTATTCGCTTAAACTCTTCAAGAACGGCATTTTCTACCAGTTCTGTCAGCTCTTCAATGATAAATGCACCCTGTAAAGGGTTCTCATTTTTCGCCAATCCTAATTCGCGGTTGATAATTAGCTGTATGGCCATCGCCCTTCGAACAGACTCTTCAGTAGGGGTGGTTATTGCCTCATCATAGGCATTGGTATGGAGAGAGTTGCAATTGTCATAAATCGCATACAGTGCCTGAAGCGTAGTACGGATGTCATTGAAGTCGATTTCCTGAGCATGTAATGATCTTCCAGAAGTTTGAATATGGTATTTTAATTTCTGTGAACGATCATTACCCTTGTATTTATGTTTGATGGCTTTAGCCCAGATCCTTCTGGCAACACGCCCGATCACAGAATATTCGGGATCAATGCCGTTGGAGAAAAAAAACGATAGGTTAGGTGCAAACTCATCAATATGCATCCCTCTGCTCAGGTAATATTCAACGAATGTAAAACCATTACTCAGTGTAAATGCTAATTGTGAAATTGGATTAGCACCGGCTTCAGCAATATGGTATCCCGAAATTGAAACGGAATAGAAGTTCCTGACCAGATTGTCAATGAAGTACATCTGGATATCGCCCATCATTCTTAATGCGAATTCCGTGGAAAATATACAGGTGTTTTGTGCCTGATCTTCCTTTAAAATATCCGCCTGTACAGTTCCTCTCACATTGGCGATGGCAAATGCTTTTATTTTGGCATATACATCTGATGGTAATACCTGATCTCCGGTGAGTCCGAGGAGCATCAATCCCAAACCATTATTTCCTTCAGGAAGTGCTCCCTGATAACTGGGCTTCGAAATCCCTTTCGACTTAAATAACTGATCGATTTTTACTTGGGTTTCTTCCAGGAGTCCATTTTCAAGGATGTATTGCTCGCATTGCTGATCAATAGCTGCATTCATGAAGAATCCAAGCAGCATTGGTGCCGGACCGTTGATTGTCATGGATACGGAAGTGGAGGGGTGGCAAAGATCGAAACCGCTATATAATTTTTTGGCATCATCCAGTGTTGCAATGCTCACACCTGAATTACCGATCTTTCCGTAAATGTCGGGTCGCAGATCTGGATCTTCACCATAAAGAGTAACCGAATCGAAAGCTGTTGACAAACGGTGGGCAGGCTGACCCAAAGACACATAATGAAATCTTTTATTGGTTCTTTCCGGACCACCTTCACCAGCAAACATACGGGTAGGGTCTTCGCCTTCACGCTTTAGAGGGAATACCCCAGCAGCATAAGGAAATTCTCCTGGAACATTTTCAGTTAGGATCCATCTTAATATATCTCCCCAGGCCTCAAATCGTGGTAGAGAGATCTTGGGAATACGGAGTTTTGATAGGGATTCTGTGTAAAGAGATTGTTTAATCTCTTTATCGCGAACCTTATAAATGAAATTGTCTGCTTTATATTTTTTGATTGTTTCAGGCCATTCTTCTAGTAGTTTTTTGCATTCATGGTCCAGATTTTGCTCCAGTGTATGGTACATTTCTTTGAGCGATTTTATAGAATCTTCTTTTTTATGTTCAGAAGCAATAGCCAAGGTGCCATGTATCTGGAAGAGTTGTTGGGCTAGTTTACATTGTTTATTTACCCAGGAATTATATTCAACGCTTGATTCAACAATTTCTGCAAGATAGCGGGTTCGGTCGGGTGGGATAATGTAACTTTTCTCTGATTGCTGAGAGTTCATTTCCATTTTTGCATGAAAATCAAAGCCTGTTTTCTTTAAAATGGAGACCATCAATTCCGAAAAGAGCTTGTTCATTCCCGGGTCGTTGAACTGGGAGGCCATGGTTCCTATCACAGGAAGATTCTCGTCGGGCGTATCAAAAAGTTGGTGGTTCCGCTTGAATTGTTTTCGAACATCTCTAATCGCATCCAATGCGCCGCGTTTATCGAATTTATTGATGGCAACAATATCTGCGAAATCGAGCATGTCGATCTTTTCGAGCTGTGTTGCTGCTCCAAATTCGGGAGTCATCACATATAAGGCTACATCAGAATGTTCAGTAATCTCGGTGTCCGACTGTCCGATGCCGGATGTTTCTACTATGATCAGGTCAAATCCAGCCGCTTTACAAATGTCGATGGATTCCTGAACATATTTTGAAAGTGCGAGGTTTGCTTGTCTTGTTGCCAGCGATCGCATATAAACCCGTGAATTATTGATGGAGTTCATTCGGATCCGGTCGCCTAATAAGGCCCCTCCTGTTTTACGTTTGGATGGATCTACTGAAATGATGGCGATACTTTTATCGGTTTCTACCAAAAAACGACGCACCAGTTCATCAATGAGTGATGATTTTCCGGCTCCACCTGTTCCGGTGATCCCTATAACAGGTACAATTTTGCCATCGATTATTTTTTTAAGCTCTTGAAGGAATTCTTCGGTCTGCTCCGGATGATTTTCAGCCAGCGTTATGGCAGAAGCGATGGCTTTTTTATCTTGTTTACTGATTCCCTGAAGTTCATTATTGAGGCTTGTTCTAGTCAGAAAATCGCATTGCTTGAGCATATCATTGATCATTCCTTGAAGGCCCATTTTACGGCCGTCGTCAGGTGAATAGATCTGTGTTATGCCATAATCTATTAGATCACGGATCTCATCAGGTAAAATTACTCCGCCTCCACCTGCAAATATTTTGATATGTCCGGCTCCTGATTCTTGCAGCAGGTCGTACATATATTTGAAGTATTCATTATGTCCACCCTGGTATGAGGTCATTGCAATGCCCTGTACATCTTCCTGAATGGCACAATTCACAACCTCCAGTACTGAGCGGTTATGACCCAGGTGGATTACTTCTGCTCCGGAGGATTGCAATATGCGGCGCATGATATTGATTGTAGCATCATGTCCGTCGAACAATGCAGCTGCAGTAACAAAGCGTATCTTATGTTTGGGTTTATAAACTTCGGTCATTTTCGTGGTCCTGATTATCCCGTAAAGGTAAGAATAATTGGAATGCCGAATTGTTTAGGAACTTAGGTACGGTAATTAAAGGCAGAAAGAGATTTTCGATCTTTCTGCCTTAAGATTTCATCCTTTTTTGGGACTATGCTGGCTTGGCATTTTGGGAGCTTTAGTTTTTCCCTGAACCATGGAATTCTCATTTCCTTTATTTACCGTGGCCTGTTTATTATCGGTTTGATAAGACATATGGCCTCCGCTATTTGAAATGCCTCTTTTTTTTAGCTCCTCATTTCCTGATTGAAATGCTAGATTCGATTTTGATCCTCCCTGCTGGTTTTCGTTCGATTTGTTTTTTACTGGTGTTTTCATTTTGCCCTCCTTTTTTTATCAGGTTTTTGCTTGCAACTACATTGCGTTATAGACAAGATAGAAATAAGTATTCTGGGAAAAAATGACCTGGCTCATAACCAATTTTTCTTTTTGAAATAAACCAATGTCAATACCGATGAGATAACCATAATGCCAATAGCAAAAAGGTATCCATAGTCCCATTCCAGCTCTGGCATCAGGCGGAAGTTCATCCCATAAATACTTGCGATCAGTGTAGGGGGCATAAATGCAACAGTAGCCACTGTGAATATTTTAATGATTCGGTTTTGTTCAATGTTAACCAAACCCATAAAGGTATCCTGTAGGTATTCCAGTCTTTCAAAAGCAAATTTATTGTGTTCTATTAAGGATCCAATATCATTGATCATGATGCGTAGAAGGCTCATGTACTCTTCAGGAAAGAGATTGCTTTTCATTAATGAGGATACCAGTCGCTGTTTATCAATGATATTCTCACGCATCAATATATTATAGTTTTGAAAAGAAGCGATTTTAAGCAGGATTTCTTCATCTGATCTTTTCCTGTTCAGGGTTAATTTTTTATTCAGGTCAGCAATGTCTTTTGCAAGACCTTCAATAATATCTGCATCCTGCTCAATTCCCGTTTCAAGGATGGTGAGTAGTATCTGATATCCATTTGTAAAAGCTCCGGGATTTGATTTAATCTTCTTGACCGACTCGCCGAATGTTTTCAGATTATCATCTCTATAGGTAAAAAGAATCCCTTTTTCCAATACGATAGAAACCGGACAGTAGTCAAAGTCATGCTCTTTTAATGAAAGAAAGTTTGAATTGATGATCAGTTCATCGTCTAACTCATAGAAACGCGATGAACTCTCAATTTCAGTTGATTCTTCAACCGAGGAATATTTTATATCGAAAAAATTTTCAATGGTAACTTTCTCTTCGACAGTTGAGTTCTGAAGATCTACCCAAACCAGGTCATTTTGAGGGATTGAATGCA
>JBIIWE010000361.1:0-3575 GCA_044339075.1 Daejeonella sp.
ACGTTTTGCAGATGTTTTATTATGGGCAGCCGAAGTAGAGGTAGAAGTAGGTAGTTTAGCACAGGCAGAAATATATGTTAATCAGGTAAGGGCTCGTGCAGCAAATCCAGCAGGTTGGCTTTATTCTTACATTGATAATAGTAATCCTGGAAAGGGCTTTTCAACTATACCGGCTGCCAATTATAAAGTTGGGCTTTACACTGGTCAATTTGTTCAAAATGGTCAGGCCATTGCGCGCGAATTAGTTCGTTTTGAAAGAAAACTTGAACTTGCAATGGAAAATCATCGATTTTTTGATCTTCAGCGATATGATAATGGCACTGGATATATGGCTAATCTATTAAACGCATATATTAAGCATGAAACCACCATTCCTGGATATAATTTTGGATATATGATTGGCGCTAAATTCACAAAAGGGAAAAATGAAATATTCCCTATTCCTCAAGCTCAGATTGATTTGAGTGTTGTTGATGGAAAACCAGCTCTTTTACAACAAAACCCCGGTTATTAAAATATTATTATGTATATTTTAGGTAGTATTAATTAAAATATAATCTGGATTGATGCATTTATAATATTCAATGGGAATAGCTTAATATAATACTATTAACAAGCATAGTAGAAAAGTATAGTTTTTAAATAAGTTAATGTTTAAAATATGAATAAGATAGAACAATCTCTTAATAGGCGTAAGTTTATTAACATGGCTGGAATTGGTGCTACTGCCTTAGCAATTGCACCGCGTTATACTTTTGGTGCAATCCCAAACTCTGACCGTAAAATTCGCATAGGAATTATAGGAGGAGGATTTGGAGCAAGTTTTCATTTTCACGAACATCCAAATTGTATTGTTGAAGCTGTCAGTGATCTCCGGGTAGATAGACGAGAGGGTTTAATGAAAACTTATAAATGTTCTAAGAGTTACGAATCACTTGAGAAGCTTCTTTTAGATACCAAAATTGAAGCTGTGTTTATCGCAACTCCGGCACCTGACCACGCCAGGCATGTAATTGCTTCACTGAAAGCTGGTAAACATGTGCTTTGTGCAGTTCCTGCGGCAATGACGCTTGAAGAGTGTGCTGATATTCTGAATACTGTTCAAAGAACGGGACTTACTTATATGATGGCTGAAACAACTGTTTACCAGCAAGGAGTAATATCTGCTAAGAAGTTTTATAAAGAAGGTAAATTTGGGAATATATTCAGCGCTGCTGCTGAATATAACCATCCTGGTCTTGAGACTTTATTTTTTGATAATAAAGGTAAGCCTACCTGGCGTCACGGTTTACCACCTATGCATTATCCAACACATAGCACTTCATTCCTTATTGCTGTTACAGGGGAAAGGTTAACCCATGTTAGTGCTATGGGCTGGGGAGATGATAGCCCTCTACTTAAGAATAACCCTTATAAAAATCCTTTTTGGAATGAAACTGCATTCTTTAAAACAAACAGAGGAAATCCTTTTAGAGTAGAGGTGAATTGGAAGGGGGCACTTCAGGGAGCCGAACGTGGAGAATGGAGAGGAGATAAGATGAGTTTTTACTATCCTCAGGGAGAGAATAAAGAATTTGTCATTGTTAAGGTTGCCAATAAAATTGGTAAGGATGATGCTGGATTTAAGCGGGAAGAAAATATTGTTGAACCTTATAAGGTGCCTTTATGGTGGCAGACGGATATGTTGCCTGAGCCAATGAGGCATAATAGTGGTCATTACGGATCACATACCTTTATTACTCATGAGTTTATTGATTCTCTGGTTAATAATAGACAACCCGAAGCGAACATATATGAGGCACTTGCCTATACTGCACCTGGAATTGTCGCACACCAGTCTGCACTCAAGGATGGTGAGCATATGAAAATTCCTAGTTTTGATAAGAAGTAATTGACAATGGGGTATACGCCCACGAAATAAAATAAATGAATAATTGGCCAAAATCTTTAGAACTATTAAAAAAAAATGAGAGATGGATACCTGGTGGGGTTGTCTCATTAAACCGTAAATCTGATCCTAATATATGTTTCTCAAAAGGTAGAGGTAGTAGGGTGTGGGATATTGAAGGGAACGAATATATTGATTACCAGGCGGGATTTGCAGCAACATTCTTAGGGCATAATGATCCTGATGTAAATAATGCGGTTAAAGAATCTCTTGCTAACAATTCTATCCTTATGGGTGCTGGTCCTACTGATTTGGAAGGCCAACTGGCGGAGTTGTTTTGTCAGTGTGTACCATCCGTAGAGCAGATCGAATTGACAACAACTGGTTCTGAGGCAACCTATCATGCTATCAGAATTGCTCGTGCTGTAACTAAAAGAGATCATGTAATAATTATGCAGGGAGGTTATAATGGCTGGCATAATGATGTTGCAGGAAATGTAATAAGTAATATTAACGATATCGGTGTAAGGGTTAGCCCTGGTGAGTATCCATTTGATAGCTTATCTGCAGGAATTCCCCAGAATCATAAAACATTAATCCATGTGGTTAATTATAATGATTTGGATTCTGTCAGGTATGTCATGAAACGATATCCGGTCGCTTGTATCATATTGGAGCCAATATTGCAAAACATTGGGATTGTAAAACCCCTTCCAGGATACCGTGAGGGGTTAAGAAAATTGGCAGATGAGGATGGTTTTCTGCTTATTTTCGATGAAGTAAAAACAGGTTTCAGACATGCTCTTGGAGGATATCAAAGTATCTGCGGGGTAACTCCTGATCTTAGTACGTTCGGTAAAGCTGTAGCAAATGGCTATCCAATGGGTGTGATTGGTGGGAAAAAGAAATTTATGGATTATTTTGCACACCCTGAGAAATCAGAGCGTGTCCTCATTGCCGGTACATTTAATGCTCATCCTTTAATTAGTATTGCTGCAATTGCAACACTCCAAAAACTTACTTCCGTTGAACATAAAGTATACGAGCATGTAAACAAGCTTGGAGAAAGACTAGAACGAGGTTTGACCGAAATTTTCAAGGGATATGATTCTCCTTTTTATGTAGCACGGGAAGGATCTGCGTTCTGTGTTTACTTTATGGATCATGCTCCTGTAGATTTTCATGATATTGCAATGAACAACAATTTTGCCTTGGATAAGGAATATCGTCTTAAGCTAATTGAAAAAGGGATATTTAATTTCCCCCTACCAATTAAACAAGGTAGTATTTCATTTGCCCATAGTATCGAGGACATTGATGAAACCTTGGAGAAGACACAATCCGTTGTTAGTGATTTATTAAAAAAATAATCTGAATAATTTTAAGAAATGAAAATCACAGCTATTGAAACATTGGTTTGCCATGCAAAGATGCGAAATTGGATTTTTGTTAAAGTATTAACTGATCAGCCTGGTCTTTGGGGATGGGGTGAAGCAACACTCGAATGGCATACACGCTCTGTAGTCGGAGCGATAGAAGACATTTCTCAATTGCTTGTTGGTGAAGATCCGAGACGAATTGAACATCTGTGGCAAATGATGTACCGTCAGCATTTCTGGCACGGAGATAATATTGTTAGAGGTACAGCAATTAGCGGTATTGATATTGCACTTTGGGATATTCTTAG
>JBIIWE010000272.1:0-4322 GCA_044339075.1 Daejeonella sp.
AGAAGGTTATGAAGATCACGACATTAATTCCCTTTTCTTCTGGAATAAGGCAGGAAAGCTGATTGCAATGAGTATTGACGTTGCATGTCCGGCACAGGAAGTTGAAGGCCGTTCGGAGGTAAATGCTGATTACTGGCATCCGGTTCGAATGGCTCTAAAGGAAAAATTCGGGAATGACTTAACTGTACTGGGTTGGATTGGTGCTGCAGGAGATCAGTCTCCGCATATTATGTATCGCAAAGCAGCTGATGCACGGATGCTTAAACTAAGTAATAAAACACGTATGGATGATATAGCAGAACGTGTAGTATCAGCTGTCGAGGAAACCTATAAAACAGTAAAGAATGATCAATATCGAAATCTGCAATTGATTCATAAGGTAGAAAAAATCAAGTTGCCGGTGCGGATAATCACAAAAAAGGAATACGAGGAATCCAAAATTGTGCGGGATGAAGCGGCAGCTCTTATTGCAAAAGATCCCAAAGCTGCAGACCAGCAATATGCAAAAATGACCTGGTTTGGAGATGTTCTCAAAAGATATGAACAGCAAAATACAAATCCCGATTATGAAACAGAAATACATGTTCTACGCATTGGGGATGCTGTAATATGTACCAATCAATTCGAACTATTTACTGATTATGGCATACGCATTCAGGCACGTAGCAAGGCATTACAAACATTTGTGGTTCAGCTTGCAGGTCCGGGAACCTATCTGGCGACAGAAAAAGCCATCCGGGGTGGTGGATATAGCGCGGTCTGTCAGAGTAATATCGTTGGTTCAGAGGGCGGACAGATTCTAGTCGATCGGACTGTTAAATTAATTGATGAAATGTGGGCCGAAAAAAAATAATTAATTTTCATGAGTAACAATCTAAGATTATCGGAGATGCGATTTATCAGAGTTATTTAAATTAAGAATGGATATTATCTTTGTCATATTACCGCTCTTATTATTAATGTATGCTGCATATAAAGGATTTAGTGTTATCCTTTTTGCACCATTAACTGCATTGCTTGCTGTACTTTTAATAAATCCAGCCTGGGTTCCTGCTTTTTTTTCAGGCATTTTTATGGAGAAAATGGCGGGGTTTGTAAAGCTATATTTTCCGGTATTTTTATTGGGTGCTATTTTCGGAAAAGTTATTGAACTATCTGGTTTTGCAAAATCCATTGCCCATTTAGTTATCAAAGTTATTGGTGAAAGCAAGTCCATGCTTGCTATAGTATTAGTTGGAGCCTTATTAACTTATGGAGGGGTATCGCTTTTTGTAGTCGCTTTTGCCTTGTACCCATTCGCATCTGAGCTTTTTAAGAAAACTAATATTCCAAAGCGTCTCATTCCTGGCACTATTGCTTTGGGTGCCTTTACGTTCACAATGGACGCATTGCCAGGTTCTCCACAGATCCAAAATATTATTCCAACAACATTTTTTAATACTAATACATGGGCTGCTCCCTGGCTTGGCCTAATCGGGGGAATTTTTGTGCTATCAGCGGGAATGATTTATCTGGAATGGCGAAGAAAAAGCGCAAAATTAGCAGGTGAAGGTTATGGAGATGGACACATCAATGAACCGGAAGAAATATCCAGTGATAAGCTACCAAATGCTTTAACTGCAGTGCTTCCATTAATACTTGTGGGTGTTTGCAATAGAGTATTCACAGAATTAATAATCAGAAATTACGGTAAAAGTTTTGATTTTTCAGCAATTGGAATCACTGGAGTATCGCCGATAGAAATACCCAAACTTGCCGCAATCTGGGCTGTGGAAGCTGCCTTATTGATTGGTGTAATTACAGTTATGGTCCTTGCATACAGTAAAATCAAGGTAAATTTTAATGCCCGTATTAATCTATCTATTGGAGGAGCCTTACTCGCTACTCTGAATACAGCCTCTGAATATGGTTTTGGTGGTGTAATAGCAGCCTTGCCAGGGTTTAGATCTTTGAATGAAGGCTTGGCATCTGCAATCCATGATCCGCTTGTTAATGAAGCAGTTACGATAACTACTTTAGCAGGAGTAACAGGATCTGCCTCTGGTGGAATGAGCATTGCTCTAGCTTCGATGAGCGAAACATATATTGCTGCAGCCTCTAACTTAGGTATCCCAATGGAAGTACTTCATCGGGTAGCTTCAATGGCAAGTGGTGGAATGGATACGCTCCCGCATAATGGTGCCGTAATCACATTACTCGCTATTACAGGGCTTAGCCATCGGCAGTCATACATAGATATTTTTTCAATGACAATCATTAAAACCCTTGCTGTTTTTTTAATTATAGCGGTGTATTATTTAACTGGGATTGTCTAATTTTTACTAAAACATAAATAAGTTTCAAAATCAGTCTTTAACATTGTGTGATTAAGGATTATTTAACAACTTTAATCACGAGGTTCTGATTATAGATTTTATTTAAGTATTATGTTCGGAAAGAGGGCTATTCATTCAAATTGTTTCTATTGCGATTGCTTCAATCGACCGTAGATATGGTAAAAAAGATATAACATGAAAAATAAATTACGCAGCCAACAGTGGTTTGGCAAAAAAGGCAAAGATGGCATTATTTACCGTGCATGGATGAAAAATCAGGGCATTCCTGCTGATGAATTTGAGGGCAAGCCAGTGATTGGTATTTGCAATACTTGGTCAGAATTAACCCCCTGCAATGCACATTTCCGTGAGCTGGCTGAATCAGTAAGAAGGGGCATTCTGGAAGCCGGTGGTTTTCCAGTTGAATTTCCTGTAATGTCTTTAGGTGAAACCCTAATCAAACCTACTGCCATGCTATTTAGAAACCTGGTCAGCATGGACGTAGAGGAGTCGATCAGAGCAAATCCATTAGATGGAGTGGTATTACTGTGCGGTTGTGATAAAACTACTCCTGCCCTGGTTATGGGGGCTTGTAGTGTAGATATTCCGACTATTGTTGTATCTGGCGGACCGATGCTTACCGGAAAATATCAGGGTAATGACATAGGAACAAGTGACGTTTGGCGATTTTCAACTGATCTTAGGGCAGGCTTAATGACTCAGGATGAATTGAATGAAGCCGAGGCCGGTTTATGCCGAAGTCGCGGACATTGCGCTGTAATGGGCACTGCATCTTCAATGGCTTGTATGGTAGAATCGCTCGGACTTACCCTGCCCGGGAATGCTGCAATTCCTGCCGCTGATTCAAACCGGAAGGTGTTGGCACAGCTATCAGGGCGG
Organism: Daejeonella sp.; assembly: GCA_044339075.1. Classification (GTDB taxonomy): domain Bacteria; phylum Bacteroidota; class Bacteroidia; order Sphingobacteriales; family Sphingobacteriaceae; genus Daejeonella. Next base: position 3,216 of record JBIIWE010000272.1, read on the forward strand.
AGAATAGTAGATATGGTAAAAGAAGACCTTAAGCCATCCGATATTCTGACCAAAAAAGCATTTGAAAATGCAATCAAAGTAAATGCCGCAATCGGGGGATCCACCAATTTTGTGATCCACCTAACCGCCATTGCAGGAAGGATTGGTGTGCCACTAGAACTGCAAGAGTTCGACCCAATATCTGCTCCTATCCCACTTCTGGCAAATCTACAGCCTTCCGGGAAATTCTTCATGGAAGATCTGTACTATGCCGGCGGACTTCCAGCCCTTTTAAAGGAATTGGATACATTCCTAAACAAAGAGTGTATTACCGTAAATGGCAAAACGATCTTTGAAAATTACAAAAATGCCCGTTGCTTTAACCAGGATGTTATTGCAAGTCTTGATAAGCCATTTAACACCGCAACTGCTCTAGCAGTACTTCAGGGCAATATTTGTGAGAATGGCGCAGTTATCAAACCATCGGCTGCTAGTCCGCATTTATTTAAACACACCGGAAAAGCTGTCGTATTTGAAAACATTGAAGACTTTAAAGCCCGGATCGATGACCCTGACTTGCCGGTAGATGAAACCAGCGTTCTGGTATTGAAGAATGTTGGTCCGAAAGGATACCCAGGAATGCCTGAAGTTGGAAATATGAACATACCCTTAAAATTAATTGAAAAAGGGGTTAAAGATATGATTAGGATATCTGATGGCCGGATGAGCGGAACAGGGTTCGGAACAGTGGTTTTACACGTATCGCCCGAAGCAACTCTTGGAGGAAATTTTAGTGTTCTGGAAACGGGTGACATTATTACATTTGATTTGGAGGCAAGAAGCCTGAATGTTGATCTCAGTGAAGCAGAATTAAATGCAAGAAAAGAGAAATGGATCAAACCTAAAAACCTGGTTGACCGAGGGTATACCGGACTTTATATCAATAATGTTGAGCAAGCTCATTTGGGCGCCGATTTCCACTTCCTAAAGGGAGGATCTGGTAGCGAGGTAACAAGAGATTCTCATTAAATTGAACATTATATTATGTCGAATAAACCTTTTGAAAATAAAGTGGCTATTGTTACCGGTGCGGGACAAGGAATAGGATATGAAATATGTAGACAGTTG
>JBIIWE010000273.1:0-4320 GCA_044339075.1 Daejeonella sp.
GACATAACTGGTAGAACATACTTGAACATTAATAATAATGATATACCTGATTTAATAATTACTATTACCAATGGATGTGGATTTGATAAGGGGAAAACTTTAGTTTATATCGATAATGTTTTAAAATGGTCTTTCGAAGACCCGCAAGTTTTAACAAGAAAAGTTGCAAGAGGAGATTTAAATGGCGATGGCTTTGATGATGTTGTTTTGTTTGGTCATGGCCATGATGGACCACCTTATCCAGGAGATAAAAATTATATAATTTATTTTAAGCCAGATTCGTATTCTACAGTTTTGTTAGATTCAGTATCAGCATTTCATCATACTGGATGTATAGGGGATATAAACAATGATGGTTATCTTGATATTATTCCAGTTGCTAACCAAATGAAAGACTGCTACGCATATTTAAATGATGGTAAAGGTTCATTTACAAAGAAGAAAATTTTAGATGCTAAAGAAACAGATGTTGCGTTTCACATGGAATTATTTGATTTTAATAAAGATGGTAATCTAGATATTATTATGGGTGGCCATGAATGGGCTGATTATCCATTTCAATCTCCTACAAATAGAATAATGTATGGTGATGGCAAGGGTAATTTTGATGTTGCAAATGCATTAAAATTGCCATCAGTTGATGGGTGGGGTGTCATAACTGATTTTGATATATATGATATGGACAATGATGGGGTTGAGGAAATTGTAGTAACTAGAACAGCAGGCTCTCTTGGAGCTGGGAAAAAAGGACCACAAAAAAATCCAAATGGATTTTATGATGATTTTAGAATACAAGTAATAAAAAAAGTTGGAAGTTCTTATGTTCAATCACAATTACTTCCATCTCCACCAGGTTGGAATAAAACATCTTATCAATGGATTGATTGGATTAGTGTAAAAGATATTGATGGAGATTGCATATTAGATATTGTTCCAGATAGTGAAAGATTAAATATGCCAAATCACTTTGAACTATTTCCTTTCAATAAACTTTATTACAAAGGTGATGGGAAGGGTGGTTTTAGTATTCTTTTTAAATAATAATCATTTTAATCTAATTATAAACCTAATCTAAACTGATGAATAAATAGGGTAGAAAGGAACAGTTTGCTACCTTTTCAGCTACCGCTAAATCGAAAACCCCTCAAGTACACATTTAGGTCTGAGAAGACGGGAGAACTGTGTGAAATGCCAGCGTTTGATACTACCAAGCGTTTAGGTGAAAATTATAATTTCTTGGAAGCCATTCACGATACTATCGTTTTAGCAGAGATTAAAAAGATCTGTAAGTTGATTCCATCGATGAATAACAACATCGAAAAGAAATATACTAAAGGAGGTATAAACCAAAGGGAAATCAAAAACAAATATCAAATGGTATGTATTCATACTGCCCGTCGAACATTGGCTACACTACGGTATGAACATGGCCAACCTTTGGTTCAAATAATGAAAATAACAGGACACAAAAAACTATCCACTCTACAAAAATATATCAAGAGTGACTCAGATATTCAGATGATGTTAGAGGTGGGAAATTCAATTGGGAAAAAATTCAAATGATATTTCCTGCTACCATCTCAGCTACCGCTAAATCAAAAAACCCCTCAATAAGTATGTAAAGAGGGGTTTTTGATGGTTATTGCGGACCGGACAACAACAAAGTAAAAAGCTAAGTAAAGATCAGACAAAAATAGTGCTAATGGACCCACTAAGAAGGGTTTAACTACCAGTCAAATAGGTTAAATAAAGTGCCGTTAAATAAAAGTGATCTTAAGTGAAAATTCTATTACATAATGACTTCTTTAGGGGATATCAAAATTTGTTTTCATTCATGAAAAATTCAGGCAATAGTTTTTTTGCTATTTTTTGAACAGGGGTTACTTCCTCCTCACTAATTGATCGGTATGGCCATCGAATTCTAGTCCCAATTGGTGCCCACCCGCCTACAGCAGCTAAGAATTTATCTAAAGCAGGGTTAGAATAACCTGCATCTATGAAAGGTTTTATACATAGATCGAAAAAATTAAGAATGCGTTTTTCTACGAGTAAAGCTTCTTCGAGATCCGTCTGCATCAATTGATACCAATTTTGAGCACCACGAGGACTAAGGCAAGTAACATTTGAATAGGATCCGACACCCACCTTTTCTTTAAATCCTGTAGCCAATCTATGGCCCGGAACGAAAACTGACAAATGTGTTGCTACATCTCTCATTTCACTATACCATTTTGCATCCCCTGAGGCCACTTTTATCCCAATTAAGCCTGGCACATGTTCCGTTAACCGAATGAAATCAGCAGGCCTTAAAACTTGTTTAGCATGTGGCGGATTATATAATACTAAAGGAATTGGTGCAGCACTTTCTTCCATTTTTTTTAAAAAGAACAATTGCTCTTCATGAGTTGTTACTACCCAATCAGGTAAAATAAGTTGAAAAGCACCTGGATTCAAATGCTTACTTCTCTGTAAACGCTCCAGGGATATAATAGGACTCATATGACTTACTCCAATTTGGAAAGGCATATTTTCTTTTTTACATTTTTCAGAGAGTAAAGCACAAACACGATCAAATTCTAATTCATTCTGGTTATAAAATTCACAGGCTGTTCCATTTGAATAAATACCATTAACCTTTGAATCTATCAAGTAAGATATTTGCTGGTCCAGCAAAGGGTAATCTATCTCCTCATTCAACTTTAATGGAAGTAACATTGTACCCCAATTCCCTTTTAATGTTGCCTTGGTAAGAAGCATTGGCTATTATTTAAGTTAAATTAAAATTAGTTCATGCCAGAATTTAAACTATAAATCATCTTCATTCGTCTTATTCTGAGTCTTTATCATGAGTAGCAAAACAGCACAAACAATCATGGACGCGGCAGCAAAGAGGAACATATTTGATAAATTAATATTAGAATCACGGAGAATTCCTCCAGCATACAAACCTATACCTCCAATAATACATCCAAATAGATTTAATATCCCATAACCAGTGGCGCGATATCTTGCGTCTGATATTAAACATAGAATAGGCATCATATTAGCATCTGAAAACGCCTTGGTGAATGCATAGAGAATGAATCCACCTATTGCTACCGTAACAATTTCGGTATTAATTGCAATAAAAATTCCCGGGGCTGCCACTAACAAACCAATAGCCGGCAAAATAATTCGCGCTCTCGGATTAGTTCTACTCCATCTATCAGCTAAAAAACCCCCAACAAGTACTCCAATCATTGAAAACGGATACAGGTAACCAGTTGCATATAAGCCTGCAACACTTTGTGATAGGTTGAAACGTTCTTTATAATATGTTGGAAGCCAGCCCATGATTAACCAACCCACAATACCCAGCAAACCCCAAAAGCAAAGCGCTATAATAAAGGCCCTTCTACTAAATAAATTTATAATCGCATCAACAAATCGGACTTTTTCTATTGGTTGCGCGTTTATTGATTGACTATAAATTACTGGTCTATCCTTTAAAATAAAAGCTAAAAAAACGGAATATATAACTCCTGCAATACCAAAGACATAAAATGCATAGTTCCATGTATGTAGTTCAGCCATCCACCCGCCAACAAAACCAAAACTTTGACCGGCAATTATTCCTGTCATATGAAGGCCAATAGCCAATGACCTAGTACGAGTGCCATGAAAATCGGTAATTAAAGCTAATGCAGCTGGCATATAGCAGGCTTCACTAATGCCCATTAAGACTCGCGTTGCTATCAATCCTTCAAAAGTCGTCGCATAAGCGGTTATCCAGGTAACGACTGACCAAATAAAAATGCTGCAAATAATTACCTTGCTTCGGCTAAATCTATCGGCTAAAAAACCACCAAATGGACTGAATATGCCGTATGTCCAAAGAAATACCGAAGTCAGCAATCCAAATTGAGCATCAGTCATTGGGATAGCCTCAATGATTGAACCCCTCATTGTTGTGATCATTGTACGATCTAAATAGTTCAGCGTACCTACAATACACAACAGGAAAACATACAACCATGCCTTTGGCACCGATTGATTATCGGAAGAAATTGGTTTGGATACTAATGAAGACATACTATGAATTTTCATTGTTTATTAATATCCGGGATTTTGTGCTATTGTGGGTGTTATATCACGTACTGACTGAGGTATTGGGTAAAGATATTGGTCTCGGCTTTTGATATTATTTTCCATACCATATTGTTTCAGAAATACTTTCATCACATCGAAGGCTCTATCTGTTCTGACTAAATCAAACCATCGTAAGTTTTCAAATGCAAATTCACGACGCCTTTCATCTTCAATCCATAGTCTGAAACTCTG
>JBIIWE010000274.1:0-4309 GCA_044339075.1 Daejeonella sp.
TCGCAGCTGCAATAATTCCCATTACTTTTTGAGCATCATTTCCACCATGTCCAAGACTAAATAATGCGGAGGATACTAATTGTAATTTTTTGAACCACCATTCTGCACGTGATGGATTTGCATAACGACAGATGTTCACGATGATCACAGTAATAAAGTAGGCCATAACCATACCGATTATTGGTGCCAAAACAATAAAGGCTGCAACCTTACCGATCACGCCTAAATTGATCACATCCAAACCTCCATGTGCAACTGCAGCTCCAGCAAAGCCTCCAATCAGGGTATGAGATGAACTGGATGGGATTCCAAACCACCAGGTAAATAAATTCCAGCAAATTGCTGCTAACACTCCCGCAAGAATTACCACGAGGTTGATATTCATTGTATCAGCAGTTTTAGCTACTGTATCTGCAACATTTAAACTAAAAATCCAGTAAGCAAGAAAATTAAAAAAAGCTGCCCAGATAACGGCCTGAAAAGGCGTTAATACTTTGGTTGAAACAACCGTTGCAATTGAATTGGCTGCATCATGAAATCCATTGATATAATCAAATACTAAAGCTAAAACAATGATTACAATTAAAAGTGTAAATCCCATAAGGCAGATGTACTATCGTTTTGAGGTTCTTAAGCGTTCTTTACAAGAATTGATTCAAGTACATTTGCCGCATCTTCACACATATCAGTGGCAGTTTCAAGCGCAGAAAGCACTTCTTTATATTTGATCAGATTGACTGCATCTTTCTCATTATCAAAAAGATCACCAACTGCTCTATCAAAAACATAATCAGCTTGATTCTCAATGCTATTGATACGTACACAAGAATCTGCAATCAGACGAACATTTTTTAGATTACGAAGCTCATGTATTGCTTTATGAAGATCCTGGCAAGCTTGTAAAATCAGATTGGAAAGTTCCTTGATAGGAGGAGTAATGATCGTTAAATTATAAAGGTCCATACGACTTGCTGATCCGTGGATATAATCAGCAATGTCATCAATTGCACTCGCTAATCTGTGTATATCTTCCCTGTCAAAAGGGGTGATGAAATTTTTACTTAGTTCCAGGTGTATTTGGTGAGTGATCTCATCTCCTGTATGCTCTAGATCTGATATATCTTTAAAAAGTTCTTTACGCCTTACAAGGTCTTCAGTATTAACTGCTTCTACTAGTTTTTCACCTAATTTTATCAGGTTAGCGCTATCTTGTTCAAACAGAGGAAAAAATTTTTTGTCCTTAGGAATAAAATATTGAAAAATACTGTTTAATGACATATCTATGATTTTAAATATTAATCAAAGCTACAATAACAATGTTAAGTTAATGTTAACATATTGGCTTTTTTCTAGGCCCTGGCGAGCGTAAAGCCAAAAGTTGACCCAATATTTTCTGTACTGCGGACAGTAATGGTCTGTTCGTGAGCTTCAATGATATGCTTGACAATAGCGAGGCCTAATCCTGAGCCTCCAATATCTCTTGAGCGACTTTTGTCGGTACGATAGAAGCGTTCAAATAGCCTTGGGAGATACTTTTCTTCAATACCAATTCCGTCATCAGTTATTTCAACTAATATCTGATCATGTAACTGGAATGTTTTGATATAGGTATTACCTGAATTTTTACCGTATTTGAATGAATTGCCCAACAGGTTTACTAAAACCTGTCTGATTTTTTCACGATCAGCATTTACCCAAGTAGGTGTTTTATATTTTTCCTTAAAGTGAAGACTTATATTGTATTTTTTTGACTTTAACTCAAGTGAATCACTAACCTCATTGATGAGTTCTACCAGATCAAATTTTTCATATAGAACAGGTAGTTCGCCACTTTCCAGTTTCGAGATCGCATCCAGATCTTTAATGAAAGATGCAAGCCTGTCTACATTATTAGAAGCCTTTTCTAGAAAACGCTTGGATAGTTCAGGATCTTCAATATCTCCATCTTGTAACACCTCAATATACCCCTGTATAGCAAATAGCGGTGTTTTTAATTCATGGGAAATATTAGATAGAAATTCTCTTCTGAATTTTTCCTGTTCCTTCAACCGATCGATCTCAGTTTTTTTATCCCTTGCCCACTCTTTTACTTCCTGTTCAACATCATTTATCGGGTCGGCACTTACATATTCACCCAAAGCATCTTTGAGGTCTTTGCCCAACTTAAGGTTATGGATTAGTTTATAAATCAGCTTGATCTTGCTGTACACAAAACGCTCGATCAAATAGTAGAAAACGAGGTAACTGGTTACCAGCGAAACAAAAAATGTGATCACTGAATCTATAATTATCCCCTGAAAATAGTAGTTGATTATCGATAATGATAATGCAACTACTAATGCATTGATGAAGATGAGTACCCATAGTTTCATTCCGCAAATTACTACATATATTTTTATTGCAATTATTTACACTGATTTTATGTAGTAATAATTCAAAAGTGTCCGACGAAAGCTTGAGATGGAATTTCCTAAAGATTTAGGAGGTTCCAGCTTTCCTTTAGATTAGCTTTCAATAAGAAAGACAGTTATTGTTGTTATTGAAGGTTTTCTTTTTGCTTCTTTTTCTTTTGTTAATAACTGCGATTTTTGTTAAAAAGTTAACAGCGGTAAAGGCGACTTATCCGGCTTGCGAGGTTTTTAGGCCTAACCAGCGATTAAATCCTTTACCGCTTGTTTTAAACTTGGTCATCAAATAGAAATTAGAGTTCTCAAGGCTCATTAGTAAGGTATTGATGGTGTTTAAAACTGTTAACTCTTATTCACTTTAACGAGACAAAGTTATGAATTTTGAATTTTTCATCGGAATCGATGTGTCAAAAAGCGAATTGGATTTCGCCGTGATGCATGGTAAGGACCAGCTCTTTCATCGGGAAATTGTTAATACTCCTGAAAGCATCTCCAGTTTTATTAACGAATTAAAAAAACTTAAAGGATTTAAGCTCGAAAAGGCTGTGTTTTGTATGGAGCACACCGGTATTTACACAGCCCATTTGCTTAGCTGTCTGCACAAAAAGAAAGCAAGCCTTTGCCTGGAACCAGCTACCCAGATCCGGAATTCACTGGGTAATATCAGGGGCAAAAATGACAAGATAGATGCCATCAGAATTGCAGAATATGCCTGCAAAAATCATGAGTATCTCACCTTGTGGGCTCCCAAAAGAGTTGTGATCCAACGCCTTGCAAGTCTTGCAACTACCCGTGCACGATTAATAAAAGCTAAAAACATCCTCACCGTCGCATTGGCTGAAAGCAAGTCCTTTCTGCCTAAAGAAATCTTAAAGAAAGACCGTTCACTATGCAATCCGAGCATAAAAGCAATGGAATCTGACCTCCAGAGGATCGATAAAGCGGTCGATGAGATTATTGCTTCAGACCAGGAACTAACCCGGCTTTTTGCCCTAGTTACCTCGGTAAGTGGTATTGGAAAAGTCACAGCAACCCATATCATCATCACCACGAACGAGTTTAAAGACATTAATGATCCTAAGAAATATGCCTGTTATTCCGGAGTTGCACCATTTGCCAAGGAGTCAGGACTATTCAAGGGGAAAGCAAGTGTATCACACATGGCGAATAAAAAGGTCAAGACCCTGCTGCATATGTCGGCCTTGGTCGCCATACAACATAATTCGGATCTCAAGGAGTACTACAGGCGTAAAGTTGACTTGGATAAGAAGAACAAAATGAGCGTACTCAATGCTGTCAGGAACAAGCTTATCTTGCGAATCTTTGCCTGTGTGAGAGAAAACAAGCGGTACGAAAAAAAATATGCGAAATTAGTTGCATAGATCATAGAAATCGCTGGAATGACAGCCCATGGTGTGGAATAGGGAGATTCCGGCCTTCGCCGGAATCTGATTGGTATCATTGCAGGTACTTTTTGAGTCAAGCGATCCTCACGAAAGTCCAATGTCATTATTTAAGGATTACGATCCTGACGAATTCAGGATCTCCTCCATTATTACAAAATGCATTGTCATTCTGGCGAAGGCCAGAACCTCATTTTGCTTATCCTATAATTTTGATAAAACAGGGGGAATGCTTTTAAAAACGTTAGTAAATTCCAATTCTAACTTATAACTAGCTAATTTGACAAGAATTTAAATTTTAACCGGACAACAAAGATTTTAAAATTAATTAATAAGATTTTTGATGCAATAAATTCTCTAGCTTTATTTTAGGCAGGAATATTGTAATGAGTAGATTTTAGAAAAATATTATTAATAAACACTATTTTCACAAGCTGTATATTATTGAAAATAGATGTATTGAGAACATAAGCCAGAACTAAGCATCGTATGAAAGAA
>JBIIWE010000275.1:0-4299 GCA_044339075.1 Daejeonella sp.
CAACTTTCACAGCAGATGCCCAAACGCTAACGTCTTGAACATCATTTAATTTTTGAGCTTGTGTTACAGTTAATGATGATGCAATAAAACAAATTGTGTTTAAGGCGATTTTTGTAAATTTTAAAATATTGATTCTCATTTTATTCTATTTTAATGATGTATAATCTTTGATTTAATAAACAACTCTGATTAGATGCATCTGATATATAAAAACAATAACAGAACGCCTATTAGTTTGATTTTTTTTGATAAAAGGTTAATAAATAGCGGGAATATTAATTGCAAGCTGGTTAATTGGACAAATCTAACCAAAAATGGTTTAAAGGGTAGTTAAAGTTTGTTAAAAAGCCATAAATACTAGCAAGCTATTAGCTTGTGCAAATACCTCATCTAACTTAAGCAGGTAAATAAGCTTATTTTTCAGTTCCTCTAATAAGAGTTCCAAATCCTCTATTGACATTTGTTTCTTATCAACCAGAAAGGAAACCACATTGGAGTACGATCCTTCAAAATACCTCTCAGTCAGTCCTTCAATGCTTTGCTCAGAATAAGTGGATTTTGTAACCAGTGGATAGTAGAGGTTGTTTCGGTTCGGATTTTTGATCCCTACGAAACCCTTGTCTACCAATATCTTATTAAGGTTGCAACTGTGTTATTATGTGGTTTGGGCTCATCCAGTAATTCCAGGATGTCTTTGACATAGCCACCTGTTTTATTGACCAAAGTACCTGCATTATTTGCTCTTCAGCTTGTGTAAGTTTTTTCATTATAACTAAATTATTAGTCAATATTATGACTAATAATTTAGTTAGACAAATTTATTTGAAAATATTTTTACAACCGCTTAGAGATGCAGGTTGAAGAATGGAAATGATAGTGATTTTTACTCAAAGGTGATTAAATATGATCCATCTTCCGTGCTTATCAAAGATTATGATCCTATGAGATATTTTCTTACCCTTAGCATAGATATTAATATTGCTGATCTCTGGGTCTCACATTATACTGAATATCAACAGTACCTATATAATACTATTCTGGTCCTCGCCTATCCTGTTGATCAGTCCGGTGGTTACCTTAGCTTTGTCAGCTGATAGTCTACGTTTAAAGGAGCGCCTCGGGGTTGCGGTCCATCCGGCAAAACATCCCAAAGGATTTCACCAAAGCAATATACCGGAATGGTGGAAGGGGTGCTCACCATTGGTAGTGTTTATATTATGCCACAGGCCAATGTTGTGCTATCTTTTTTTGAAGGAAGGTCACGCTTCTTTCAAGTTGATCCATTCCATCTACACCATCTTCAATACTGATCCAGCTATCAAATCCAACTCTCTTCAGTTCAGTGAAAATAGCATCATAATCATTAAGCCCCTTGCCAATCTCGCCATGGCTCAGTCTTTTTGCATATCCCACAGCACCACCTTCTTCCCTGCGTAGGTCTTCGATCGTTCCTTCCTTGAGGTACCTATCGCTGGCATGCATCGTCACTACACGATGCGACACTCTTTTCAGGAGTTCAACAGGATCTTCCCCCGCAAGGTACGTGTTACTTGGATCGTAATTGACCCCGAAAAAAGGATGGTCTATACTATCCACAAGCTTGCAGAATACGTCCATTTTCTGTGCAAATTCAGGGTATTCCCAAAAATCATCTTTATAATGATTCTCCAGAATAAGCGTGATATTGCGTTCCTGCGCATATGGTAAGCAGGCATTTATGCTATCGGCTGCTAACTTAACACCCTCATCTACAGCAATCTCTGGTCGTTTCTGTCCTGATAGCACACGGCAATAAGAACCGCCAAGAGCATAGGTCATATCAATCCATCTTTTCTGTTTTTCGATCTCATTTTTTCGGAAGGCAGCATCCTGATGTGTAAAATCCGGAGAACAGCACATCATCGGGATCTGTTTCCCATGATCTTCAACCTGGCGGCGGAATTTCGCCCAGTTTTTTTCATCTTCCATCTCCCAAAACCCTGCATACCACTCTAATCCTTGGATATCCAGTTTTGATGCTAATTCTATCCATTCTGATAAACCCATGCTTCCTTTGCATAAAGGAGTGATATAAGCTTTGGGGAATGCGGCTAATTTTGGCATAGAAATTATTTTGAAATATTATTTATCAAGTATTGAGGTATCCTTAGGCGGATTACGGCCTATAAAAGGGAACTGTTCTAGATCCATTACCTGTCCCGACACCGGACCGCACTCATCGCTGATCCAGTATACAACACCGGCCGCAATTTCTTCCGGCCATAAAATCCGGCCTGAAGGTGCGTAAACACGCGAAACGTCCTTATACCAGTCGTCTTTAAGGCCATGCTCACGTTTTCGGATAGTTTCGTTTTCGGTAGCAACCCAGCCCGGATTGATCTGATTCACCCGTACTCCTTCTTCGCGAAGAAGTGTATCACCAAGGTTGCGGGTCATTGTCATCATTGCGCCTTTTGAAATACTGTAAGGAAGCAAATTAGGTTCGCCGCAATATGCATTTACGGAACCGATATTGAGTACACATCCATGTGTCTTTCTAAGGTGTGGCAAAGCAGCCTTGGTTAGTGCAAATGGGAAAACCGTGTTTACCTCCAAAACCTGACGAAGAAATGCAGAATCGGTACTGTGAATATCTGAGGAAACGATCATTGCCGCATTATTCACAATTGAATCGAGTTTCCCAAAAGCCTTCAATGCCGCATCGATTAAGTGTTGTGGAGCATCTTCTTGAGAAATATCGACAATGCTCAACACAGCATTTCCTTTACCCAGCTCTTTCACTACAGCTTCTCCTGCCTCCTTGTTCCGTCCGTTGATGACCACCTTTGCTCCTTCTGCTACGCAGCGGACCGCTATGGCTTTACCTATTCCGGTTGTACTTCCTGTAATAATGATAACTTTATCTTTTAGTCTCATCAGTTTTAATATGGTTTAAGTACGCTTTTCACTATTTCCCCTTTATGCATTTTTTCGAAGGCTGTGTGCCAGTCATGGATAGACCACACCCCTCCAATAATTGGACTTACATCCAATGCTCCGCTCGCCATTAATGCGATAACACGCTCCCAAATAGGCCAGTTATGGCTGAAGCTGCCTTGAAGTCTCACGTTTTTCTGAATTATAGGATCCAGAGAAAATCCCAGAGGCTGAGGACCCCAGCCAACTTTTGATATAATCCCATTCGGGCGAACCAGCGCCATCGCCATCTTCATTGTAATACTTGCACCTGCTGCGTCAATAATGCAGTCCGCACCAAGCCCGTCACGCCTCATTGCCCATTCTGTAGCATCTCCGATGAATGCCTCACAACCGTATTGTTTAGCGATTTCTAAACGATGTTTGTCTGATTCTAATCCAACAATAGCAACTTCTGCACCGCATAGCCTTGCCATTGCTGCACAAAGGATCCCAATTGTTCCCGGACCAAGTACAACAACTCGGTCACCTGGCTTAAGACGTGCGTTTTCAACAACAGCGCTATAAGCTACGCAACAGGGCTCAGTAAGACAGGCGTGCTCAAAAGAAATTTGATCCGGCACTCCATGTAAACAACGTTCCGGGACACGAACATAACGGGTCATCGCACCATTTACGCCATATCCAAAGCCTTTTCTGGAAGGGTCAAGATTATATAATCCGATCTTTGTCATCGGGCTATTCATATCTATGATCGCGGCAGTTTCACTAACCACTCTGTCACCTTCTTTCCATTTGGTTACATTTTTGCCTGTTTCAGCAATAAACCCTCCAAATTCATGTCCAAGAACAACAGGATAATTTACTGGCCAGCTATGGTCAGCTGTCCATTGATGCAGATCACTGCCACAAACGCCTACATTGGCTACTTCGAGCAGTATATCATTATCACCAATTGTTGGCTTTTCAATTTCACGAATTTCAACTGACCCTTTTTCAGGTGCATAGTTAACAACAGCGGCTGATTTCATATTTTTTATAAAAAAGATTATTGAACTGGTTTTATTTTTTTCTAATAGCTACATCCCCATAGGCATGTATCTTTTCGCATATTAAACGAAGAGAGCTTTCCAGATTACCATCAGCCGTTTTGAAAGCATCAGCATCAATTGTTAAAGGCGCTCCAAGAACAACCATTGGCGCTCCAAATTCTGGGCAACGAATTGCTTGTTCTAATGTTAATCCACCAACTGCCTGAACAGGAATGTTTACCGCATTCACTACTTCGCGAAGCTGATCAAGGGGACTAGGCATGCGATTGCCTTGGGCAGCAATTCCGCGGCGTTCGTCATAACCGATATGATGAATAACATAATCACAGCC
>JBIIWE010000276.1:0-4289 GCA_044339075.1 Daejeonella sp.
AAACAGGAAGATTCACACAACGAAAAATTATGGATAAGCTAAGCTCACGAAGATTCATTAAAAGAACTATGGCATATTGCCTTTCTGGAATGATGATTTACACGGGTTGCATGGTCTATCCTACTCTGGTCAAAAATTCTAATCGGGAACGAACTTGGGCTGTTTACAAAGCTGATGCTGAGGGCACCGGCTATTCTGTTCTAAACCAGATCAATACCCAAAATATTCTGCAGCTGAAATTGGCCTGGACACATCCATTCAGCGATGCCCCCCAAGGCTCAAGAGGTGGAAGCAGTGAAAGCAATCCCATCATACTCGATGGAGTGATGTATACCCTATCGGCCAGACATCGTGTTTACGCCCTAAACGCTTCAACAGGAGAGCAAATATGGAGTTTTGACCCTTTCAATGGTGAAGCTGGCGGTGGAATAGGCAGAGGAGTTACCTATTGGGAAGATGGCGCAGATAAACGTATACTTTTTACGGGTGGCGACAATCTTTTTGCATTGAATGCAGAAACAGGAATCCCTATCCCCACCTTTGGTAACAAAGGTCGGGTTAGTATGAATATAGGGATGCGCGGTGATCCCGAAAAAATTTCTGTAATTCCCACTTCCCCGGGAATTGTTTATAAGGATTTACTAATCATTGGTAACGAGGTTTCAGAATTATATGGTGCCGAGCCGGGGCATATCCGCGCGTATAATATCATTACAGGAAAACTCGAATGGACTTTTCATACTGTACCACAACCGGGTGAAGTTGGTTATGATACCTGGCCTAAGGAAGCATGGAAATATGTGGGTGGCACCAATAACTGGGGAGGTATGAGTTTGGATGAAGAACGCGGCATGGTATTTTTTGGAACAGGCTCTCCTACTTATGATTACTATGGTAAAGATCGGATTGGGATGAACCTTTTTGGAAATTCTGTTGTGGCACTTGATGCAAGAACAGGCAAATACAGATGGCATTTTCAGACCGTTCATCATGATCTTTGGGATTATGATCTTCCAGCACCTCCAAATCTGATCACAGTAACTCATCAAGGCAAAAAGGTTGATGCCGTAGCTCAAACATCAAAATTAGGGTATATCTATACCTTTAACCGCGACACCGGCGAACCATTATTCCCAATTGAAGAACGACCGGTCCCGCCTTCAGACATTCCGGGAGAGCAAGCATGGCCTACGCAGCCATTCCCAACAAAGCCAGCACCCTATGCCCGTCAATCCATAACGAAAGATGACATTAGCTTTTACACCCAGTCCTCGTATGATAGTCTGTTGAATCGATTTAATGCCTTCCGATACGAAGGACCATTCACTCCGCCATCAATCCAGGGAACATTTATGCTTCCCGGAAGTCGCGGAGGTTCAAGCTGGGGAGGTGGTTCTGTGGATCCTGAAAAAGGTATCATTTACGTAAAATCAAATGATTCGCCTGAGATCGCTACCATGAAGAAAGTGGTAGAAAATGAAAGCTCCAACCTATCTGCATTTTACCAGGGAAAAGCACTTTATAACACCTATTGTGTCAGCTGCCATATGCCTGATAAAAATGGAGATGAGCAGGGAAACCCATCATTACTTGCCATTGAAACAAGGTTGAGTAGGGAAGATGCCTTAAACAAAATCAAACGTGGCGGTGGAAAAATGCCATCTTTCGCAAGTGTGATAGCTGGAAAAGAAGAAGCGATCATCTCTTTCTTGTTTGAAAAGGAATCAAGTGCACGCCCGTCAAGAGAGCAAAGTTTCCTGAAAGAAATTCAGGAAAATGAATCCGCAAATAAAGCCGGTATGAATACTCCAAAAGAAGATAAATACCTTAACCTAACAGCTTACGGACAATTTACCGATGCCAATCGCAGGCCGGGAATAAAACCACCATGGGGACAGCTTCATGCCATCAATTTGAATACAGGAGAGTTTGAATGGTCAATTACCTTAGGTAATCAGCCGGAGGGGCAAGCTCCAGGGGGACCAGAAACTGGGGCCAGCGGATCAGCAGGGCCATTAGTTACCCGCGGCGGATTATTGTTTATTGGCAGTACCCGCGACAGGAAATTCAGGGCTTTCGACCAAAAAACAGGGAAAAAACTTTGGGAGTACACCCTGCCGGGAATTGCCAATGCGAATCCATCAACCTACTGGAGCAAAGGCAAACAATATATCGCTATTTCGGTAAGTGGCGATACTGCTAATCCGGCAGGATATGTGCTTAGTTTTGCGCTGCCATGGAAATAGATCTCGAATAATCATGATACCATTGACTTGGAAAATAAATACTATGCTCAACGGATTTTGCACTATCAATACATAGATTATTAACATACTATTTACGACGAATTGGAAATCCATAGACACAAATTATAAATGATACTTGCTGGAAATAACAAAACAATAGCAAATGCACATTCAAGCTCCACAGCTCATAAAAAAACCTAAATACAAATGAAAAAAACAGAAGAATCTGCTTTTAGTGCCCCTGGCTCACGCCTTTACTCATTAGACGCCTTACGGGGTTTTGATATGTTCTGGATAATAGGAGCCGAAGAAATATTCCATAGCCTGGCTATGATAACAGGTTATCCACTTTGGGTTGGCATGGCGCAGCAGCTAACACACCCCGACTGGAATGGATTTCATTTTTACGACCTTATTTTTCCGCTTTTCCTTTTTTTAGCAGGAGTTGCAACACCCTATTCTGTAGGACGTGACCTGGAAAATGGAAAAACACGCAAACAATTACTTTTCAGAGTTATCAGAAGAGGACTGCTACTTGTTCTGCTTGGAATAGTTTACAATAATGGCTTGAAGTTTCGAGCGAGTATTGATGATTATAGGTTTTGTAGCGTGCTAGCCCGCATCGGGCTTGCCTACATGTTTGCAAATATCATTTACTTATATAGCAAACAGACAGCACAGGCAATCTGGTTTGCAGTTCTTTTGGTTGGTTACTGGCTACTTTTGAAATTCAACTCCGCACCGGGATTTGCTCCCGGGGATCTTAGCATGGAAGGTAATTTTGCTTCCTATATTGATCGTTCAATCCTTCCCGGCAGACTTTACCTCAAGATACATGATCCTGAAGGGCTATTGTCTCTTGTCCCATCCATCAGTACTGCCCTTCTGGGCATCATGACAGGTAGCCTTCTCAAAAACAGCCCAAAAACAAAAAAAGAAAAGGTGCTTTACATGGCTATAACGGGTATAATCTTTGTTATTATAGCTCTGGTATGGAACCAGGATTTTCCAATAAACAAAAATCTGTGGACGAGCTCATTTGTAATGCTTGTTGGAGGAATCAGCCTTATCCTACTGTCCCTATTCTACTATATCATTGATGTTCTGGGGTATAAAAAATGGGCGTTTTTCTTCAAAGTGATTGGCATGAACTCCATCTTAATTTATGTTTCCGGACGCTTTATTGATTGGGAGTATGCCAATAATGGCCTCTTTACCTGGCTATTTCAACTTAGCGGTGAACCGTATGACGCTGTGGTAAAGGCCATATTTTATGTTTTTGTACAATGGGGTTTCTTATACTTTCTGTATAAAAAGAAGGTATTTCTGAGGGTTTAAACTATAATTTGCAGAGAAATCAAATTGAATAATTTGCCTTTTTGGATACATATTTAGTTTGAATAAGACCAATTTTCAGGCTTGCATGTCCGGAATGCATAGGTTCCTATGTCATGAAATAGTGTATTAATGAGACCTTATTGAATTTTACAAACCCGGTATTTGGAATCAAATACCAGGTTTATATTACGAATAAACTGAAAAGGTGTATTTATTAATTGACTGCAAACAGGAATAAGACCAAAAAATGTTTCATTGATAGCCTCAAGTGGCGTAAAGCATGGGTAAGCTGGTTTTCAACAGTCCGTTTTGATATATCCAGTCGGGTGGCAATTTCATCATTAGAAAGCTGCTCTCTTCGACTTAAAGTAAATATTTCTTTACAGCGTCTTGGCAGCTCGTCTAATTCTCTATCCACACTTTTTTCAAGATCTTGATAACGAATATTCAGTTCTCCATCATTCATGCTTATGCGACTTGAATACTCAAGATCTTCCCGGTATTCAAGAGATTTTTTCCTGGCATTTTTAACATGACGATATACATGATAACGGGCAGATGCAAGGATATAAGCCTTAAAAGATTCTATTTGCAATTTTTCACGCTTCAGCCAAATATTAAGAAATATATCATGTACGATTTCAGAACATACTTCCCGGTCAGAACAAACAGAAAATACAGTAGCATATAACATTTCCCAATACC
>JBIIWE010000277.1:0-4279 GCA_044339075.1 Daejeonella sp.
ACAATTAGCTACCTTTCCGCTTAGTATTTACTATTTCCATCAGTTCCCTGTTTATTTTCTGCTAAGTAATCTGCTCATCGTTTTGCCTGTTGCATTCATCATGTATGCAGGAATTGCCTTCTTAATCATTCCATACTCTTTAATTATACAGCCACTTGGTAAATTTTTAAACTGGCTGATCAATTTCACAAATGACATTTTATACAAAATTGAACAACTTCCATTTTCAGCTATGGAAGGCCTTTGGGTCAGCGGTTTTGAATATATGCTGATCAGCTCTTTGGTTATTTTATTCGTGTTCTGGCAATTATTTAGAAATAAGTTCCTCATCTGGCTATCTTTCTTTATTGGTATAATACTTGCTTTCAGTCTGTCAATTAAATCAATTGAAAACTTTAAAAGGCATGAACTAATCTTTTATAGCCTTCGGAAAAATACTGCAATAGCTTATTTATTTAAAGGGCGAAGTATTATTATTACAGATGTAAAACCGTCTGATAAACGCTATACTTATTCAATAAAACCTTCAATTTCAATGAGTGGCATTGAAGAAAGTCTTGTTTTTGATCCTGAACAACAATTTTCAGGATCCTACTACTGGTCAGATTCAGATTTTATGCAATTCGGTAATTTCAGGATACTAAGGTGGAGAAATGAATTTAATAAGCTTTTTCTCAATAAGAGAATAGAAGTTGATATACTGCTTTTAAGCAAAGGCTCGGCACAGGAATTGCGCTATATTAGTGAGATGGTTGATTTTAAATCCATAATAATAGATTCATCTAATCCGGAATATAAAATTGAGGCATGGCAAAATGAAGCGAAAAGTTTAAAAATAAGTTGTATTTCACTAAAGAAATACCCGGCATATATCGTTAAGCTAGAATAAATTGATTTAATTTTGAATAAAATACATTGTATAGAAGGGGCTTATTTTTTATGGATTTAATAGCTTATAGTAAATCAAAGAGAGTTGCGAATATCACAATTAACCGTCCCGGGAAGCGAAATGCTTTAAATCCGGAGCTTGTTTCATCCCTTACAAAAGCATTTGCTGCAGCTTCAGCAGATGAGGAAGTTAAAGTGATTGTTTTGAAGGCAAATGGCGAAGTTTTCAGTGCCGGAGCTGATCTTGAATACCTTAAGCAATTACAAGACAATACAAATAAAGAAAACTTCGGTGATACAATTGCTCTTAAAGAGCTTTTCCTAACAATTTATCGTTCACCAAAGCTTGTTATTGCACAGGTTGAAGGTCACGCTATTGCAGGAGGGTGTGGATTAGTTTCTGTTTGTGACATTATATTTTCAGTTCCTGAGGCCAAATTTGGCTATTCTGAAGTTAAAATTGGGTTTATCCCTGCTCTGGTCACCTGTTTTCTGGTAAGGAAATTAGGTGAAGGGAGAGCAAAGGAATTATTGTTGACCGGTGAACTTATTGATGCAAATACAGCCTCAGATTATGGTCTTATCAATTTTATAATTGGTAAAGATGATATTTCGATTTCAGTTGAGGCATATGCTCAACAAATAGTACGAGCTACATCAGCACATTCTATTGCATTGAGCAAGCAATTATTGAATTCAGTGCAGGATCTTTCATTGGATGAGGGCTTGAATTTAGCAGTCAGCTTTAATGTTCAGACTCGTTCATCTGATGATTGCAAAAAAGGGATAGCAGCATTTTTGAATAAAGATAAGTTGGAATGGTGATTCAAAGGAATTAAGAAAAAATATCAGAAATGCTATCAGAGGAAAAGGATAAGAAAACGTATGAGATATTTTTAATTGGGGATACAGGAAATGTGCATAGACATGGATCTGATCCTGTTTTGGAAACATTACGTTCTCATTTTGACGAAGACCAGCATTCAGCTGTAATATTTCTTGGTGACAATGTTTATCCGCGAGGTTTGCCACCAAAAGGAAATATTCTTAGAAAGGATGCAGAAAATGGCTTGATTGCACACAAAAATGCATTGAAAGACTACCATGGTAAAGTGTTATTTATTTCGGGTAATCACGACTGGAATAAAGGACGGCAGGATGGATTTGATTATGTTATCCGGCAGGAAAAATACCTTGAAAAATTATTTGGAAAAAGTGTAATGTTTCCTTCAAATGCTTGTCCGGGGCCAACCGAGATTAACGTCAATCCAAATCTAACCATAATACTAATCAATACTCAGTGGTGGCTACAGCCGGGCTACAGGCCAATTGGTAAGGATTGTGGATGCAGAGTGGAATCTGAAGAGGATTTTTTCATCCAATTGACGTATATTCTTGAAAATAATAAGGGAAAAAGAATTGTAATTGCAGGCCATGCTCCGGTGTATAGTTACGCAATTCATGGCGGCAGATATAAGTTAAGACATCATCTATTCCCATTTACAATATACCACAGGAGGGCCTATTTGCCATTACCATTAATTGGCTCACTCTTACCTATTTATAGGAAATATTTCGGCGCTAAAGAAGATATTGCTCATCCAAGGTACCGTCATTTGCGTAAGCGACTGATTGAAATTTTCAAAAGCCATCCAGGAATTATTTATGCATCAGGTCATGAACATAATTTGCAGCATATCAGCAGAGACCAGAACCATTTTATTGTAAGTGGGGCTGGTTCAAAACTTAAGTATGTTTTGAGAGAGGGTAAAAATCTGAAGTTCGGAATGAAGGCTAAAGGCTTTTTTAAACTTCGGTTCGAAAAAGACGGGTCTACGATCCTTTCTACCTGGGTTGTTGATTCCTCTTCTAATAAAGGAAGGATGGTTTATGAATATAAGATTGAAAATTCTTAAGGAACCATTACCCAAAGTGCTTTAGGTATACTTTCCAGGCGAATTTCCTTAACCTTTCCAATTATTTCTCCGTCTATTTGTAAGGTTGTTTTCTTATTGCTGATCACTAAGGCTTTTGTACAGCTTATAATTTCAACATAATCAGAAGTGTGTAAACTTCTGTTAAACATTTTCCATGCGATGGATAAAAGTTTGATTCTCGGGAATGGCTTAACGATCACCAGCTCAAATTTGCCATCATCCAGTTTGCCTTCAGGATTTATGATAGCACCAGTCCCATATTTAGATGCATTTGCGAATGTCATGGAGACCCCTTTTATCCGTTTAGTTTTGCCTTCATGGAATATATGAAAAACATAATTTTTAAGAAGGAACATCTCTCTAAAAAGATGTTTTGCATACGTAAAAAGACCTCTTTTTGCCTCTTTTTCGAATCGTTTGACCACCCTGGCATTCAGACCTATATCAGCAAGATGAATGCATGTTCTGTCATTTATTTTAATCAGGTCGATCACTTTTCTCTTTCCTTTAGTCAGAATATCTAAAGCTGCTTCAAGTCTGACAGGGATGTCTAGATCTTTTGCCATCCCATTAGCTGAGCCAAATGGAATTATTGAAAGTGGTATTTTAGTCCCCGCCAATAGGCCTGCGATTAAATTTATAGTACCATCTCCACCGGCAACAGCAACCAAATCAGGATCATATTTTTCTATTTCTTCTCTAATTAAATGTTCATTAATTTCCTGGAGAATATATAAGGAATAGTCAAAATTGGATGAATTTGATTTCTGATCGATAAGTTCAAGGAGCTCTTCCGAATTTCTATTGCCTGATCTGCGGTTTAAGATAAAAAGAATCTTTAAACGCCCATTTACTGGTTTTTCAGGGTTATTCATACGGTTAAAGCTTTTCCTTTACTTCAAGGAGAAAATGTTTTAGTCGTTCTAATGAGTCAATTACTTTTTGATTTTCTTTTTCTTCGCCTTTATTACTGCGAAGATGATCTTTTGCACCCTGGAGGGTATATCCTTTATCTTTTACGAGACTAAAGATGATCCGTAAATTTTCAACGTCATCGGGACTGAACAGTCGGTTTCCCTTTTTATTTTTTTTGGGTTGAAGAATTTCAAATTCTCGCTCATAATAACGGATCTGAGATGCATTCACATCAAACATTTGGGTTACTTCACCCATAGTATAGTATAGCTTTGTGATTTCTCGATCTTTATATGGCATAGCCTTGTATTTCTTTGTAAAAATAATACTATTTGAACATTTAACAACAGAAGTAATATGACGAAACCTATTTTTTGCGTTGAAATTGTATAAAATTAACCATTTTGCTAATGAGGACCATGTTAAATGAATATGAATTTGTATCCAAATATTCTTACATTCTCCACAAACAAATCCGCATCAATATTTATATTTGCAGAATAGCTACTCAATGATGACCACCAAAGAAATAAGACAAA
>JBIIWE010000278.1:0-4258 GCA_044339075.1 Daejeonella sp.
CTGAAGCGATGAAATTAAACATCCCTACTTTTGCAATGGTAGATACTAACTCTGATCCGTCAAATATCGACTTCCCTATCCCGGCGAACGATGATGCAACTAAATCAATCACATTGATCACAGATGTAATCATGAAAGCTATCCACGAAGGATTAGACGAACGCAAGCGCGAGAAAGAAGAAGAAGCTGACAAAGAAGCTGCAGTTGCCAAAGCAAAAGCAGATACTGAAGGCGAAGCAAAAGACGAAACAGCTACTCCTGGAAAACGTACCCGTAAGGCTACAGGACTAGAAGGTGTTGCAGTAGTAGCTGAACCAGAAGCTAAAAACGAAGAATAATTGCTGAATTAATCGCAATTACAAAGGTATATTCTGCATTGAACAAGGAGAAAATCCTCAATCAATTACAGATTTTACCCACATCAACTATCAAATTAATTTTTATAATATCCCCTTAAATCCCCGCCCATGGCGGGGATTCAAAGGATTTAAAAGGAAAATAACATGTCTACAGTACAAATTACTGCCGCAGATGTAAATAAATTACGCCAACAAACCGGAGCCGGTATGATGGATTGCAAAAAAGCATTGACCGAAGCAAACGGTGATTTTGAAGCTGCAATTGATAACCTTCGTAAGAAAGGTGCAAAAGTTGCTGCAAGCCGTCAAGATCGTGAGTCAAATGAAGGAGTAGTTATCGCAAAAACAACGGCTGACGGAAAACGTGGTATTGTCATTGAATTTAATTGTGAAACTGATTTCGTTGCAAAAAATGCTGATTTCGTTGCATTCGCAAATAGCATCGCTGACCTGGCAATTGAGAAAAACCCTGCTTCATTAGTAGAATTGGTTGAACTTGAGCTTAATGGCGAAAAATTAGCTGATACCATCATTTCACAAATTGGAAAGATCGGTGAAAAAGTTGGTGTTTCTAAATTTGAGTCTGTCACAGGTGAAAAAGTTATCGCTTATATTCACGGAAATTATCGTTTAGGTGTATTAGTTGCATTAAGCTCTAATCCTGCTAACGCTGATGAAGTTGGTAAAGATGTAGCAATGCAGATCGCTGCAATGAACCCGGTTGCTATCGATAAAGGCGATGTTGACTCAAGAACGATCGAAAGAGAACTTGAAATTGCTAAAGATGTGATCCGTGCCGAAGGCAAACCTGAAGAAATGGTTGAAAAAATCGCTGCAGGTAAGCTTAATAAATTCTATAAAGATTCAACTTTACTAAATCAGGAGTTTGTTAAAGACTCTACTAAAACTGTTGCACAGTTTTTAAATGATGTAGAAAAAGGCCTCAGCGTTACCGCATTTAAGCGGGTTCAGTTAGGAGCTTAATATTTTTAATCCTCTCCAAAACGGAGAGGATTTTTTTTGTCTGAATATTCCTGTGCCAGCAACCCGAAATGATTAAAACAATCATTAAATAAACGAGTTAATGATTATTTTTAATTATCAAAGGATCAATCTGATAATTAAAAACCAAAAAAGAAACGGATGAATATTGCACTGATAAACGCCACCATATTTACCGGGGAAGAAAAATTAGAGAATAAATCTATCCTTATTCAAGAAGGTTTGATATTCTCAATCACTGATCAATCAGAAATACCTTCAGATTACCAAATCACCGACCTTCGCGGATTATCTATTGCTCCTGGTTTAATAGATCTTCAGATTTATGGAAGTGGAGGCAAACTATTCGGCGCTTTACCAGATGAAGAAGGTCTGGAACAACTGGAAAAAGATCTTCTCGATCAAGGCACAACCGGATTTTTTGCCACAGCCGCAACCAATAGTGATGAAGTAGTCATCCAAGCAATTGATGCAGCAAAGGCCTATCGCAAAAAAGCTAAGGGAAATTTTCTGGGCTTGCATCTGGAAGGTCCCTATCTGAACGAAAAAAGAAAAGGTGCACATCCAGAAAGCTATATCAAAAAAGGAACTCTGGCAGAGATCAAAAGCTGGGTAGAACGAGCAGAAGGTGAATTAAAAATGATGACCATCGCTCCAGAGCTCCAGGATCAGGAATTAATTGATTATCTCCACTCCAACAATATCATTATATCTGTAGGACATAGTAATGCCAGTTATGAAGAAGCATTATCCTTTTTAAATAATCCGGTGCAGGCAGCAACTCATCTATACAATGCCATGCCACCAATTCATCACCGTGAACCGGGACTTATTCCGGCAATTTTTAAAATGAAACCATATACCAGTATCGTAGCTGATGGAGTTCATGTGAGTTTTCCTATGATCGAACTGGCTAAACGTGAATTAGGCGAAAAATTATTTCTAATTACAGATGCAGTAACTGCATGTAATGAAGGTGTTTATCAACATAAATTTACCGGAGATAGATATACGATGCCAGACGGAACATTATCAGGATCGTGCCTAACCATGCTGAAGGCTATAGAAAACTGCATAGAAAAAGTGAACATTTCATTGGACGAGGCCTTAAGAATGGGCTCCACCTACCCGGCACAATTAATGAAAGATAGTACTCGCGGACTGCTGAAAGCAGGTTATAAAGCCGATATTATTGTTTTCGATAAAGACCTCAAACATCAAAGCACCTATATTTCAGGCAAACTGAACTAAAATAATTTAATAACTTTAAAAAAAACTCCTCATGAAGTTCAAACGTATCCTTTTAAAATTAAGCGGCGAAGCATTAATGGGCGAAAAGCAATACGGAATCGATATTGACCGTGTTGCACAGTATGCCAAAGATATTCACGCCGTTCATGCTAAAGGAATAGAGATCGCACTGGTAATTGGTGGTGGCAATATCTACCGCGGATTAAGTGCAGAAAAAGCAGGCATGGACCGTGTTCAGGCAGATTACATGGGGATGCTAGCTACGGTAATCAATAGTATGGCATTGCAGGATGCATTGGAGAAAACCGGCCTAAAAACACGTTTACTGACTGCTATAAAAATGGAGCAGATCTGTGAACCCTTCATTCGTCGCCGGGCAGTCCGCCACCTCGAAAAAGGCAGGATCGTAATCTTCGGTGCAGGAACAGGTAATCCATATTTTACTACAGATACTGCTGCCTCTTTAAGAGCAGTAGAGATCAATGCCGATGTAGTATTGAAAGGAACACGCGTAGATGGAATTTACACCGCAGACCCATTAATAGATGCGGATGCAACAAGATACGACGAAATAACATTTGACGAGGTTTACAAAAAGAACCTGAATGTTATGGATATGACGGCATTCACCCTGTGTCAGGAAAACAACCTTCCAATCATTGTGTTTGATATGAATAAACAAGGTAATTTAATGCGTCTGGTAGATGGTGAACCGGTCGGTACATTAGTAAAAGGATAAGAAATCAAGGATTGGGTAAAGCTTAAATACCTTAGAATAACAGGAATTTAATTAATTTTACAGATCGAACAGATATATTATGAACGAGCTAATAAAGAAACAACTGGATGATGCGAAAGCTCATATGGAAAAAGCCATTGATTTTTGTGATAATGAACTGGTAAAAATCCGTGCCGGAAAAGCAATGCCTACAATGCTTGACGGAATATTTGTGGATTATTACGGCACACCAACAGCACTGAATCAGATTGGAACCGTGAATACTCCTGATGCCCGTACCCTTGTGGTACAGCCCTGGGAAAAAACAATGTTAATTCCAATTGAAAGAGCAATTATGGAGGCCAATATAGGTCTCAACCCACAGAATGATGGGATAGTAATTCGCTTGAATGTTCCACCTCTTACTGAAGAACGTCGTAAAGACCTGGTAAAAAAAGTTAAAGAGGAAGCAGAAAAAGGACGAATCGCCGTACGCAATATCCGTAAAGATGCGAATGAAAAGATCAAGCGCTCAAAATCTGAAGGTGTTTCTGATGATGAAATCAAAACTGGTGAAGGTGAAGTTCAAAAATTAACGGATAGCTGCATCGTTCGAATTGACCGATTAATGGAGGCCAAAGAGAAAGATGTGATGACTGTCTGATCTTGATATACTTATAAGCTGAAAGGGAATAGGAATTTAGCTTGTTCCCTTTTTTTTTACTGAAAAAATTAAAAAATGAAACTATTATTAGACTACTTAAAGAATTATAAAAGCCTGATCTTTCTGGCACTTCTTCTTGCTGCAGTAAACCAGATTTTCTCTCTTTTGGATCCCTGGATCTTTCGGAAAATCATAGACACCTATGTAACTCGCTATCAGGAATATACAACTGAAGAGTTTTTTAAAGGTGCTGGATTATTAATT
>JBIIWE010000279.1:0-4245 GCA_044339075.1 Daejeonella sp.
GCAAATGCCTGCAGCTCCTGAATTAGCGTGTTTTCTAAATGAAGAGCTTCCAGCTGATGCTGGGCGAAAAATGTTTGCGTTACATTATGGCCGGTTTCACACATACCGGTAAAATTATTTTTATCTGCACCGGCAATGATCTTCAATACCGTTGATTTACCACGACCATTTGCACCGATCAGGGCTATTTTATCTCCCTTTTCAATAGTAGCTGTAGCATTTTTAACAATTGGCACACCTGGATAAGACTTGTTCAAATCTTCGATACGTATAACATGCCTTCCGGATTGCTTACTAAATTTAAAGCTGAAGTTAACCGATGGATTGTCATCATCCACATCATCTACACGCTCCATTTTTTCAAGGGCCTTGATCCGCGACTGAGCCATTTTAGCTTTGCTCGCTTTAGCTCTGAAACGCTCGATTAGACGCTCTTCCTGTTTGATCTTAGCCTGTTGGTTTTTAAACTGTCCGCTTTGAATCTCTTCCCTAAGTCCTTTTTCATCTACATAAAAACTGTAATTTCCTGCATAAGGAATCAGTTTGCCCTTCCTTGCCTCAACAATCTTCTTAACAACTCTATCCAGGAAATATCTATCGTGGGATACGATAACGATCGCTCCTTCAAAAGCCTGTAAATAGGTTTCAAGCCATTTGATAGATGGAAGATCCAAGTGGTTGGTAGGCTCATCGAGTAAGAGGATGTCTGGGCTCTGGAGTAATATCCGAGCAAGCATCACCCGCATGCGCCATCCACCTGAAAATTCTGAAAGAGTACGCTGCGTATCTACATCACTGAAACCCAGACCGGCCATGATCTCATGTGCGCGGTATTCAATGCTGTATCCGTCAAGAGCTTCAAATTCATTCTGTTTATCACTTAACTTATGAAGAAGGTCATCGGTATATTCCGTTTCCAGTTTCTTAAGAATTGATTCTATTTCTGTATGAAGCTGGTTTTGGCGTTCAAAAGCCTCCATAGCAACATGCAATATGCTTTTATCACTCTGATAAGAGAGAAGATCCTGATTCAGATAACCTATCTTAATATCTTTTGCCATGGAGATGGTTCCGCTTGTAGCGGCATAGTCTCCAACAATTATTTTTAACAGTGTAGTTTTACCAGTTCCGTTTGCACCAATCAGACCGATTTTTTCTCCCGGTTTGATGTGCCAGTTTGCTTCGTCGTATAATGCCCTTGCACCGATCTCGAATGTTAGATTATTTATTGCGATCATTTGCCGCAAAAGTACGGATTTTATAGATTATTTTTTTCTAAAAGCTCGCCCCTGATTGATTTTCCTTTGAGTCGGAATATTGGCTTATATTTTGATCGTAATCGTATTTAATCCAAGTTAAAAGGATTCTTAAAATTTTTAAATGTTGTGATGTTTAAAAATTTCTTTAAAATGTGCTGAGTGAATTGAATTCATTGAGATCACCTAGCTTAATTCTTATTGAGGATCCTGAAGTAGTTTGGTGTTATACTTGATGAATTTCAAAATGAAATAGATAATAATTGAAGATGTACCTGCGATATACAGGGCTTCATTAAAGTTCCTTTGCTCTTTAACCATTTCCCCGCCTATATCAAAAAGACAAAATATAATCAGAAGTGCTGCAAGACCGTTTTTTTCCTGACGAAGAACTTTTTTCCAGTTAAAGCTATAATCTGCTTTTTTGAATGAACTGAACTTTGGAACTATGATTGGTGTTTTTCTGGCCCACTCTAAATAGGTATCTCCGAATTTATTCTTTAAGAACTGCTCTTCTGTGAAGATGATTCGCTCGTAGTAAAGAAAATAAAATAGGCTAAAGGCAATAATAAACCAAAAATCACCGGTTAGCATAGCAATTCCAAGCCACATAAAGAAATTACCAACATAAAGTGGGTTTCTCATGATTGAATAAATGCCGGTTGTGTTTAATACATCAGCTACCTGCTGCTCAGTATTTCTTCCTGAGGTATTCGGGCGACTGTAGCCAACGGTATAGACACGAATAAAGAATCCGATAAAAGCAACCAGTAGGCAGGCTAGTTCATAGAAACTCTCCTGAAGTTTGTTCTGAAGGATCCAGTTTTCAGGGTTTGACTCGTTTTTAAAAAATAAGACAATTCCGATCGCAAAAATGATCAGTGGTAAAATGCCACGGTACTTAAATAGCCAGGCACCCTGACTTTCCATTTGCTCAGTTAAAGCCATTTATTGTTCTTAGATAAATATAATGTTAACCTAATGTAAATATTAATATTGAATTTGCAAATCCTGTAAATTATTAATGATCAGGTTTTCGCTCCATTTTTCGCTGATTTCGCTCAATATGGTTTTGAAATTAAACAATTGATAAAAAATCGAGAGTAATTATATGGCTTCTGAAATAAAAATATAAATCAAACCTGTAACTTCGCTGTATGTACAAGCTGATTAAACACCTGTTATTTCAATTTGACCCCGAAAATATTCATTATGTCGTTACCGGAGGATTACGAAGAGCAAATCGGATCTGGGGAGTAAAATCATTCTTGAAAAATCTTTATCAATTAGAAGATAAAAGACTTGCGAGAGAAGTATTGGGTTTAAAGTTTAAGAATCCACTCGGATTAGCTGCAGGTTTCGATAAGAATGCTTCAATGATTGAGGAGCTCGCTGAATTCGGATTTGGTTTTATTGAGATAGGAACGGTTACACCCTTGCCGCAACCAGGTAATGAAAAGCCGCGAATGTTTCGTTTGCCTCAGGATAATGCATTAATAAACCGTATGGGCTTTAATAATCAGGGGGTTGATGTTGTTGCAGCACGTTTAAAGCATGTAGAGAGGAATGGTTTGATCATTGGAGGGAATATAGGTAAGAACAAACTTACTCCCAATGAAGATGCGGTAAGTGACTATATCAAATGCTTTGACCGTTTATTTGATGTGGTGGATTACTTTGTGGTAAATGTGAGTTCTCCCAATACACCTGGATTACGTGAATTGCAGGAAAAGGAACCGCTTAAACATATTTTGAATACGTTGCAGCAGCGAAATAATAAAAATGAAATTTCGAGACCAATTTTGCTTAAAATAGCTCCAGATCTGACTAATTCTCAGTTGGATGATATTATTGAGATTGTGATGGAAACAAAGATCGCCGGGGTTATCGCTACCAATACGACGATCTCTCGCGATGATTTATTAGCATCAGAGAATTTGAAAAAAGAAAGTGGAGGATTAAGCGGAAAACCGTTAAGCATGCGCTCAACCGAGGTTATTCGCTATCTTTCTGAACATTCAAATAAATCTTTTGTCATCATAGGAGTTGGAGGAATTCATTCACCTGAAGATGCCATTGAAAAGATCAAAGCAGGAGCATCTCTCATCCAGATTTATACTGGTTTTATTTATGAAGGTCCCGGATTGATTAAGAGGATATTGAAAGGCTTGTTATAGATCAAAATACTGCAAGAATTATCGTCATCTCGAACATACGAAGCATATTTTTTTTTAAATGAAATGACGCATGGAGAGATGGTTGATAAACCCACAAATTTGAATCTGATTCGATTATTCCTGTCTTCGTCATAAAATCTAACGAAGGTTAAAAAATGATTAATACAACCTAACTTGGCAGTTTTCCTGGAAAATTGAAGATTCGCCTTAGTATATAGGAAAAGACCACCCCCTTTTATTCCCCCGCTCCAATGGAGCCCTTCGGACCAGCGGTGGATACTGGAAGGATAGGGAATTTGCTGTAACCTAAAAATTCCAATATTGAATGTAATTTTTTATCCGTCATGCTGTCCACCGCTGGCGGGGGGAGTGTTGCCTTTAGCGTTGGAGGGGGTGGTTTTTTGAGTAATTTTAGAGATTTAGGCACAAGTTTAACCTCATGTTCTCATCAAATACAATTCAGCAACAGCTTCTAAAGGTTTTTGCCATTCAAATAATTTCAGAAGACTCATTGACGAAAGCAGGATCCACAAATTTGAATCTGATTCGATTAATTATCCGTTCAGCATAAAACAAAAAAATCCTGATCAGATCTGATCAGGATTGAATTCTTAAAGCGAAGAGAAATTATTTCTTTGCAGCAGCCTCAATTGCAGCCAAAACAGCATTGTTTTTGCTAACCTGACTTTTTGCAGATTGTGCAGAACGACTACCGATTTCAATATTCCGGCCTAGTTTTAAAAATTGAACCTCTAAACGTGAAGTGGTTTTATTTTTTCTGTCTTTTCTTTTTAAACGTGTAACACCCATGG
>JBIIWE010000280.1:0-4244 GCA_044339075.1 Daejeonella sp.
ATACAGTCCGGCACATATTGCAAATTATGTTTTTGAGCTAGCCAAATTATTCAACAAGTTCTATCATGAAGAAAGCATTCTAAAGGCAGAAGATCCGGATGTGAGAAATTTCAGACTTGATCTTTCTGCAGCAACAGCATCTACCATTAATAAAGGAATGAAATTATTGGGAATAAGGGTGCCTTCCAGGATGTAGGTTGATTGGAATTTTTATGCTGATAATTTATTGAGGCTGGAACCAAGAACCAAGAACCAGGAACCAAGATTTTGTAGTGCTAATTTGGGATTTACTGCTTTTTTCAGACCTCCGACTTCAGATAACTGACAACTGATAACAGACAACAGAAAATAGCTATGCAATCAATCTTTCCTATTGCAATTATCCTTGGAACGCTTGCAGGAATGGAGGCATTCTCCTGGTTTATTCATAAATATTTATTTCATGGTCCTCTCTGGTTTATCCACAGAAGCCATCACCAGCAAAGAACAGGTTGGTTTGAGTTTAATGATATTTTCAGTTTGCTTTTTGCCGGAATTTCTGTTTATTTGATGTGGATGGGAAGAATAGATCTGGATATTAAATTTTGGGTCGGTGTTGGGATAACTGTTTATGGAATAATATACTTTATTTTCCATGACTGGTTCATTCACAATAGGTTAAAGAGTTTTAAAACTGATAATAGCTATTTGCTAGGGATCCGGAGGGCACATAAAATCCATCATAAATCAACAGAGAAAAGTCCCTCTGAAGAATTTGGATTGCTTCTGGCATCCAAAAAATATTTTAATAGGTCTACCAGATCTACTCATTGATTTATATGCAGGTTCTTGAAAATTTTTCGCTCAAATCACTAAATACTTTTGGAGTAGAAGCCATTGCAGACTGGTTTGTGGATATTGAGAAAGAAAATGATCTCAAATTATTGTTTTCCGATGAGCGGTGGAAGAATTATCCGAGATTGGTTCTTGGTGGAGGCAGTAATATGCTCTTTACGGATGATTTCAGTGGTCTGGTCATACATGTTAAGATTCAGGGATTAAAAGCTGAAGTTCAGGATGATGATATTTTTGTCACAGCCGGAGCAGGTGTGGTTTGGAACGACCTAGTTAATTATTGTGTGGATAATGAATTTGCGGGAATTGAAAACCTGAGTTTGATTCCCGGTTCAGTTGGTGCATCGCCAGTTCAGAATATTGGAGCCTATGGTGTTGAGCTTCAGGATGTATTTCATTCCTGCCGGGCATTTGAGATTTCAAGTGGTGAAATCAAAGTATTTAATAAACAGGATTGCGGATTCAATTATCGCGATAGCATATTTAAATCGTCGGGTAAAGGATTATTTATTATCACGGAAGTTACCTTAAAGCTGTCCGGAATATTTAAGCCTAATGTGAGTTATGGTGCAATAACAGAAGAATTACAAAAGCGCGGTATTGATCAGCCAGGAATAAAGGACTTATCGCAAGTAATATCTCATATCCGTGTAACTAAACTGCCAGATCCAACTACTATTGGTAACGCGGGCAGTTTTTTCAAGAATCCAGTTATTCCGGTTTCAAAATTCATACAGTTACAGTCCCATTTTTCGGACATCGTTCATTTTCCTGCAAGCGAAGGATTAGTAAAGATTTCAGCAGGCTGGCTGATTGAGTATTGTGGTTGGAAAGGTAAAGTTGTAGGCAATACCGGAACATGGAAAAATCAGGCCCTGGTATTAGTTAACCACGGAAATGCTACTGGAAATGAGATTTTCAGCTTCTCTTCTACTATTATTGATAGTGTTAGTTCAGTCTTTGGAATTCAGCTTGAGCGTGAGGTAAATATTATATAGTGTGTAAATAGTATACAATTTTTGTAAAACCTGATACAGAATTCAGCTCTGTTTCGAATCAGGCACAGCATTTGTTTTAGTAAGTATGTCTTCTAATTGAACGTCGAGTTTCACGGTGTTCAGAGTATTAACAACTAAGCTAAACAACATGACTACCATTGAATTTAACACCATGGTCACTCGTCAGGCCGAATCTTTAAAATTATACGCTCTCCGTTTTACTCATGATAGTGAGGATGCAAATGATCTTGTTCAGGATACGATATTGAAGGCTTTGTCGTACTGTAATAAGTTTAAGGAAGGTACAAACCTCAAAGGTTGGTTATATACCATCATGAAAAACACCTTTATTAATAAATACAGGCGTTATGTAAAGATCGGCTCAATGGTGATTCAGTCGGATGATATTCCTTACACAAATCTCATGTATAGCGCCAGCAGTAACCTTGGAGAGTCGAAGTTTGTCATGGAAGACATCAGAACGGCTATGAAAAAACTTTCTGATGTATATTGCGTTCCATTTACAATGTATTTTGACGGACATAAATATCATGAGATCGCTGAGCAACTTACCATTCCGATTGGGACAGTAAAAACACGAATCCACGTGGCAAGGAAACTTCTGAAAAAATCATTGAATGATTATAATCCTCATGTTAAAAAGCTGGTATATCTGAATTAGTGTGTGAATGGTTCAACCATAGAATCATGTTTTTCTATGTCCATTGATCGCTCTATTGTTTTTTTGCTCAAAATCAGGTGGTTTTATCTGAGGAGATTCTCGATGCAATAAATTTAATATTTGCCTGAATTAATAAATTATAAATAGGAAAATAGAGAATTTATTAACGTGGTTTGAGAGCTTTTTTGTGGGATGTCTAGCTTTTTTAATCGCTCAATAGGTACGAATTGATAAGAATACTTAATTTTATGCATGAAGTTTACTTACCTGCTGATCAATTTTCTTACCATACTTTTTCCAGTTATACTTTCATTTGATAAAAGGGTACAGTTTTTTAAGAGCTGGAAGTTTATTTTCCCGGGGCTTTTCATAAGCGGACTTTTATTTCTTTTATGGGATTATATCTTTACTGTTTACGGGGTATGGTCTTTTAATCCGGATTACATTATTGGGTTTTATATGCTCAATCTCCCTCTAGAGGAGATACTTTTTTTCGTTACGGTTCCTTTCGCTTGTATTTTTGTATATGAATGTCTTAATTATTATGTCAAGAAAGACCTTTTAAAGCGCTTCCAGACCTATATTAATTCTGCTCTATTTGGATTCTCAATCCTGATGTTGTTGCTGTTTTACGACAGAGTATATACACTGATCACCTTCGGATTGCTGGCAGTAGTTTTACTCTTTGCTGAATTTATTATAAAAACCAGCATTATGAGCAGATTTTATTTAGCCTATCTGGTTTCATTGCTTCCATTTTATATCGTCAATGGAATTCTTACTTCCATTCCTGTGGTGATGTATAATGATGCTGAGAATATGGCATTCAGGGTTGGAACCATACCATTGGAAGATCATTTTTACTCCATGTCCATGTTGCTAATCAATATTCTTCTGTTTGAATATTTCAGAAAAAGGGGAAGAGTAACACAATGATCTCTTTGCCAGAATACAGCAGGTCATACCTTGCACTACGAAACGGACAGGATAAACCGCAGATCTGGGTCGCATTCAAAGGCATAATTTATGATGTCACCGAAAGCCGACTGTGGAAAAACGGCAAGCACTATGAGCATTGGGCCGGGCAGGATTTGACGGATGAATTAAAAGATGCACCACACAGCGATCAAGTATTTGCGAAGTTTGAGGTGGTGGGGAAGCTATTGTCAGTTATCTGTTGTCTGTTGTCTGAGGTATGAAGGCTGAGGTAGGATGTCTGAAAAAAGCAGAAAATTTCAATTAGCACTAAACAGTCTTTGTTCTTGGCTCTTGGTTCTTGGTTCCAGTTGTCTGTTATCTGTTGTCTGTTGTCTGTTGTCTGAGGTATGAGGAATGAAGTCTGAAGTCTGAAAAAAAGCAGAAAATTTCAATTAGCACTAAACAGTCTTTGTTCTTGGCTCTTGGTTCTTGGTTCCAGTTGTCTGTTGTCTGTTGTCTGTTGTCTGAGGTATGAGGTATGAGGAAATGAAGTCTGAAGTCTGAAAAAAAGCAGAAAATTTCAATTAGTACTAAACAGTCTTTGCTCTTTGCTCTTGGTTCTTGGTTCCAGTTGTCTGTTGTCTGTTGTCAGATAGGAGTTGGTTAGGTGGTTAGTTGGTTAGTTAGTTAGGTGGTTAGATGGTATAAATCTATACTAAACAAAATTTCATTTCCAACTCTAGACTTATTACTTATTACTTATAACTTTCAGCTTTCCCCTTTCAGCTTTCAGCTTTTGACTTTCCCCTTTC
>JBIIWE010000281.1:0-4238 GCA_044339075.1 Daejeonella sp.
CAATTAATACATACTCTTATTAGATACTCTTTCATTCTGTTCAATTTAAAAAAAAGTATTACTAATGTAAATGGAAGTATCATATTGTTTTGTTTATGTATGATATTTTTGAATAATATTATTGTATATTTTAATAATATAAAATTAATTTATAGGCTAAAAACGGACATTTTTCAGATGATCTGTCCTAGCAATACGGCAGGGGTTTAAATTTCTTGGATCTAAAACTCCTTGCCCGATATTCTTACCATAGGAAGAGTTCTCATCTGATTTTTTTTTATTCTAATTAAAACTTTATGATTTAAAATAATAAGTGAGATAATTTATAAGTATTACAAATGAAAAAATCACTCCTTTTTCTCTGCCTTCCTTTATTGCTTATAGTTGGGATATATGCATTTACTGATCAGAATGATAATGATGAAGACTGGCCAGCATATCTGGGAGGACCAGAGATGAATCACTATTCTTCGCTTGATCAGATAAATAGATCGAATGTTAAAAGACTTGAGCTTGCATGGCAGTACAAAACACTAGATTCCGGACTTTTTCAATGTAATCCGATAATCATTAAGGGGGTGCTGTATGGAATTAGTGCTGCTGGCAATGCATTTGCATTAAACGGAGCCACTGGTGAAGAGAAGTGGCGTTTTAATCCGGACACCATTAAAAGATTTCTCGTTAACCGTGGAGTAACTTATTGGGAGGACGGCGAAGACAAGCGCATTCTCTTCAGTTATGACCAGTGGTTATACGCACTTAACGCAAGAACCGGCAAACCAATTAGAGAATTTGGCAATAATGGTCGGGTTAGCCTTAAGTCAGGTTTGGGTAAACCCGAAGCTCTCGAAAAGAAATATCTAATGTCGAGAACGCCTGGTACCATCTACAAAGATTTGCTCATAATGCCTACTGTGATGATGGAGGGTGTCGGATCAGCACCTGGTTTTATCCAGGCCTTTAATGTCAGAACAGGAAAAATTGCCTGGATTTTTCACACTATACCCTTACCGGGTGAGTTCGGCTTTGATACCTGGCCTGCGGATGTACATGAAAAGGGAATTGTTGGTGGTGCGAATAATTGGACCGGAATGGCAATTGATCATAAGCGGGGAATAATTTATGCCCCCACAGGTTCTGCAGCTCCCGATTTTTTTGGCGGAAGCAGAAAGGGAAGAAACTTGTTTGCCAGTACACTACTTGCTTTGGATGTTAATACAGGCAAGAGAATATGGCACTACCAGTTCGTAAGACATGATATCTGGGACCGAGATATTCCGTCGCCACCGAATTTGATCACCATCAAACGAAACGGCAAAAGTATTGACGTAGTAGCTCAGTTCACAAAATCTGGGCATGTTTTTGTGTTTGAACGGGAAACAGGGAAGCCTATTTTCCCGATCAAGGATATGGCGGTGCCAAAATCGCCAGTAGCAGAAGAGGAGGCCTGGCTTACACAACCGCTTCCAACCATGCCGGCTCCAGTCTCAAGGAATTTAATAACTGAATCTGACCTGAATAAAACTTCCCCCGATTACGATTCCTTACTGCAGGTATTCAGGGGAACTGTGAAAGGCATGTTTCAGCCTTTTAGCGATAAACCAACACTCGTTGTCCCGGGTTTGAACGGTGGTGTTGAGTGGGGTGGTGCAGCCGCAGATAAGGAGGGGATTTTATATGTCAATTCGAATGAAGTTCCTTGGATCGTTACCATAAAGGCAAACACTGACTATACAGGAATGAGTCGCGGGCAGGCGATGTATGTACAAAATTGTAGTGCCTGTCATGGTGTAGATAAATTTGGGAATCCCGCAAGCGGTTTTCCTGCCTTGAACACTATCAAAAACAAACTGAAGAAGCCTGAAGTTCATGAGATTATTGGCAGTGGTAAAGGAAAGATGCCTGGCTTCCCTCAAATTTCGGATGATGACAGGAAAGCGATCTCAAACTATTTGTTTAATGAAGAGAGTGAGAAAGATAAGCTTGCTTCAGCAAAGAATGTGTTTGGAGCAGTTGAACCATGGGATCTGAAAGGCTACAGCAAATTTTTGGATAGTAACGGGGATCCGGGAATAAAACCGCCATGGGGAATCCTGACCGCCGTCGACCTGAATACCGGCTTGCATAAGTGGAAGGTACCATTGGGAGATGTTAAAAAGTATAAAGATCAGGGGATTAGGACGGGTACTGAAAATTATGGTGGCCCAATAGTTACGTCGAGTGGTTTGATCTTCATTGCAGCAAGCAAGGATGCTA
The DNA here is from genome assembly GCA_044339075.1 of Daejeonella sp. Taxonomy (GTDB): domain Bacteria; phylum Bacteroidota; class Bacteroidia; order Sphingobacteriales; family Sphingobacteriaceae; genus Daejeonella. Next base: position 2,257 of record JBIIWE010000281.1, read on the forward strand.
AGTTTAGGGTATTTGATAAACTAAACGGAAAATTGCTATGGGAAGCTGATCTTCCAACTGCTGGTTATGCAACCCCAAGCACCTATATGGTTAATGGCGTACAATATGTTGTTATATCCTGTGGAGGGGCAAGATTGGGGGCGGCTAAGGGAGATTATGTAGTGGCATTTAAACTCCGTAGATAAATTATTTGGCAGCCAAAATTAAACCAGGAACCAGGAACCAAGAACCAAGAACCAAGAACCAAGAACCAGGAACCAAGAACCAAGAACCAGGAACCAAGATTGAATCCGGGTTTGGTTCGTATTCAGCATTATTAAACAAGGATCAAGAAATAAGGACATTAATCGTTAATTTGACAATTATATTCTCACATCTCATATCTCACATCTCACATCTCATACCTCATATCTCATACCTCACATCTCACATCTCACCTAACACAAGTCAACATGAACACAATTTTAAATAGAAATTCAATTCTGACAAAGTATACTTTAATAGGTATACTAATTCTTTCCATGCAAACGGCCTTCGCTCAAAAGGAAGGCCCTTGGATTCATTTTTCTCCCCCTGCCGGACAATCTAACGGGAAATATATAGTTCTTGTTGGCGGGGATGAAGCTTACCGTTCGGAAGAGTCACTTCCAATGCTGGCTAAAATATTAGCTGAGCGTCATGGGTTTAGTACCACTGTACTATTTGCTATTAATCCTGAAACTGGTTTCATTGATCCGAATTATCATCAGAATATTCCGGGTCTTCAATTTTTAGCGAAAGCTGACCTGATGATCATTGCGACCCGGTTCAGGGAGTTGCCGGATGATCAAATGCAGCACATTCACAAGTATTTTGTTGCAGGGAAGCCCGTAATTGGTTTACGAACAGCTACACATGCATTTTATTATAGCCGAAATCCTAATAATCAATATGCGAAATATGGATTTAAAAGTAAAGAAATTGGCTGGGAAGGTGGCTTTGGGAAGCATATTCTGGGAGAAAATTGGGTTAATCATCATGGAGCCAGTGGAAAGGAAGGCACCCGGGGATTAATAAATGGTCTTGAAATTGCAGATGCAAATCCAATACTGAATGGAATCAGTGACATCTGGACTACAACTGAGGTATACGGTATTAAAAGTCTTCCCTCTAATTCTAAGGTTTTGATTTGGGGCCAGGGAACAGAGGGCGTGTCTCCTACAGGAGCGGGTGTTTGGAAAAGATCTATTATGCCGGTTGCCTGGACTAGAGAGTATTTAAGTGAGTCGGGTAAAAACGGCAGAGTGTTTACAACTACCATGGGCGCAGCAATTGATTTCGTCAATGAAGATTTGAGACGTTTGGTTGTGAATGCTGCCTACTGGACTGTGGGTCTGGAGAAAAATATACCTGCGAAAAGCAATGTTGATTTTGTAGGAAAATATGAGCCTACGATGTTCGGATTGGGCGGATATAAGAAAGATAAAAAGCCGGTGGATTATAAATAATAGGTATTATATAGGATAAATACGTTTTTGCTTTGACGGTTTGTGAAGACGAAGTCTCTTTCCGCGATAGCTATCGACTTACGAATTTACCTAGGCGTCAAGCAAGATAAATTCGTCAGTCGCATCCTCGAAGGTGTCGCATCCTCGAAGGTGACTGACGAAGTCTCTTTCCGCTCGCCCAAGTGACTTCGTAAGTCGTGGAATTCAGACTTACGAATTTACCTAGGCGTCAAGCAAGATAAATTCGTAAGTCGCAACCTCGAAGGAGTCGCATCCTCGAATGTGACTGACGAAGTCTCTTTCCGCTCGTTTACGTGACTTCGTAAGTCGTGGAATTCAGACTTACGAATTTACCTAGGCGTCAAGCAAGATAAATTCGTCAGTCGCAACCTCGAAGGAGTCGCATCCTCGAAGGAGTCGCATCCTCATAGGTGACTGACGAAGTCTCTTTCCGCTCGCCCAAGTGACTTCGTAAGTCGTGGAATTCAGACTTAC
>JBIIWE010000008.1:0-14116 GCA_044339075.1 Daejeonella sp.
AAAATTTGGAAATAAGGTACTGCAGGAAGCCATTTTTCAGTGATTAAAAACCTGAAAAGGGGCTCAGCGATCACTACTGATAATACCAGAATTGAAGCATTCCAGAAAATGACCTGCTGCATTAATTTTTTGTAGACCATCTTCAACCTGGTACTATCCTCAGAAATAGAGGCAAACATTGGATAGGTAACACTGTTAATTGCAACAGCTATATTACTGGTTGGAAGCTGGCTGATTGAGTCTGCCCTGGAATAGAAACCGAGCTGAGTTGCTGAATAACTTTTACCGATAATAAGAACATAGATATTTTTATAGATTATCTCTAACAAACCGGATAATGTCATTTTATATCCAAAATGAAAGTGTCGCCTAAAACTTTCCAGATCAAAAATTAAGGATGGGCGCCATTTAGAAAAAACCCAATGGAAAATTGTAGTGATAAAAGACTGGGATATATTCATCCACACCAAACTCCACACTCCATACCCATTTATTGCCAGTAATATGCCAATCAGACCACTGGCTAAAACTGAAGGAACCTGAATGAGTGCCTGAGTTTTAAAATTCATAACCTTTACAAGTCTGGCATTTTGAATTTCATAAAATGCATTGATTATGAACACTATAGAATATACTCTAAGAACTTGAGTTAATATATCCTGATGATAAAAATTGGATATAAATGGTGCTGCAAAATAAATTATCGCATAGATGATCAAACTTCCACCCAGATTAAAAAAGAAAACAGTTGAGTAATCTTTCTGATTTGCTAATCCCGTTCTGATCAAGGATGATGAAAGACCACCGTCCACTAATAAACTACCAACTGCCACAAAAACGGAAAGCATAGCTATAATCCCAAATTCTGAAGGCGCCAAAATTCTGGCTAAAACAATGGTGATAAAAAAACTGATCAACTGCACACCAAACTGCTGACTAAAGGTCCAAATCAGGCCGTTTAATGTTTTTTTTCTTAAACTCATAAAACATAGGTGCTTCAGTTTGATTCAATACTGGTGAATCAATTATTTTGAAAATCTTTTGCTTAGAAGAGAAATTTAGAGCTGCTTTTTACCGATCAGTTTAGTCAACTAGCTTTTTTAGGAACCAATTCCCGGAAACCAGAATCTGTTATTGATTCCTGTTTTAATTTAAACTTCGGCAAATATTTAGCATTCAAATACGTAATTATTGGCTTCTCCAAGTACTTTTTAACGACCCAGGCAAAGAAAAACATGATCGAAAGAGTTATCAAAATAACAATGAAATCATTATGAATGTAAAACTTAAAGGTACTGATCATTGCATACCCAATATTCTGATGAAGAAGATACAGGGGGTAAGAAATGTATCCTAAGAACAGTAAGGGGGCCCAATTGAGGACTTTCAGTTTACCGTAAATAAATAAATAGAAGATGCCAAATAAGAAAGGATATGCATAAATATTGTATCGCATCTGATTAACCCAAATCGCAGTGAAGAGACAGCAAACAATTAGAAGATGGTCTATCAAATTTCCATTATTGAATTTTATTTTATAAAATAATATTCCAGCCAAAAGAAACATTCCATATTTAAGATTCAAAAAATATTCTCCAACGGACAGAATTTCCAGTTTGTTTAATAACATCCAGGCAAGCCAGATAACAGCAATAATTCTGATATTTTTCAACCAGCCCAAAAAGAAGAATATCCCCATAGAAGTATAAAAAAACAATTCGGGTACCAGCGACCAATAAGCACCATCAATATTAGGAACTTCAAATACCCCCTGAATCATTGTAAAGTTCATTAGTATTTGAAAAACCGATAAATCTTCTGTCCTGGGCATTTTCCAAAAACTGGAAATCAATAAGGTTATACTAATACAGATCCAGTAGGCAGGATATAATCTGGTTAATCTCTTATATGAGAATTCTGAGACACTATTTACCTTTTGAAGTGTCATGAAAATCACAAAACCGCTAATCATGAAAAATAATTCTAAGCCAACATGACCGAAATACCAATCATATTTTATGGGATATTCATGATGGAAAATATCTCTGTAACGACTAGTATAATGGTATACCACAACATTTAGTGAAGCAAATCCTCTTAGAATATCTAATTCTTTTAAGCGCTGCATATTTTATTCTTTAATTGTTAGAATATTATAAGAAATGGTCAATCGGAAATAATTGTTCCGTATTCAGTCTTGCTGATCTTTAGAGTTTCCTCTAGTCCCTCTTTTATTGAATAACAGGGCTGATAGTTAAGCAGACTCATTGCTTTCGTTATAGAAATGTACGAGCAAGGTATTTCAGCCTTTTCTCTAATAGGTTGTCGGAATTTGAGTTTAGCAGAAAGCGGGGTTGTGATTCCCAATTTTTGCATTAAAAAAATGGTCATTTCAGAAATGGTGATTAGCTCTCCGCAGGCAACATTATAGTTTTGATTTAGAGCAGCAGGCTCAATGGTTAAAGCAGCTAAAATATTAGCCTGAACAATATTTTCAATATAATTTAAGTCGATAGCCTTATCAGTTTCCTCCATAATTAGTGTAGATTTTCCCGAAATATGGCTATTAACTAATTTTGGAATTATGGATACCTGGGTATCATCGTCATTTTGACCCGGACCAAATACATTAAAATAGCGAAGACCAATATAATCCAGATCGTAAAGCCTGCAAAAAACGCTGGCATATAATTCATTAACATACTTACTGATCGAATAAGGAGATAAGGATGGCGTTATCAAGTCTTTAGGATCATTTAATCCAGCTATCTCAGCAGAAGCAGTTGAAAAGGACGAGAAAATGATTCGTTTCACACCAGCATATTTTGAAGCGATCAAAATATTTAAGAATCCATTGATCTGTATGCCCTTTTTGGACCTGGAAGCATCACTAGAATTAAATTCAGGATCTAATGCCACCTCATTCAGTATAACATCAATATCCTCGACAGCTTTTTTACATTGAGTAAGATCTCTGATATCTCCTTTCATTAATTCAAATGAGGGGAAATATGAAAAGCTCTCCAGATTGCTGATCGATCCTGTTGAGAAGTTATCAAATACACGAACTTTGCCGGCTCCAAACTTTAACAAATAGTTGACAATATTGGAACCAATAAAACCTGCACCTCCAATAACTAAAAACCTGATTTGGGACAGATCCTTGTCTCCATGATAGGGAATATGATACATATTTTACGTGAATTATAAACGTACATCAACCATTGCTTGGGGCAATGCATATTTAATGTCGTAAACGACAGTATTTTTCTTGCACATTCTGGACAGATCCATATCATGAAATTGCTGATGTGCTACTGCGAGCAGGATTCCATCATACACTCTTTTTTTGGATTCCCCATTTTGGCATCTTACCCCATACGTATTCTGGACTTGCTGAATATCTGCAAGTGGATCATGAATGGTCACATCTATTTGATATTCTTCCAGGCGTTTAACAATATCAATTACTTTTGTATTTCTCACATCCGGACAGTTTTCCTTGAATGTAAATCCAAGTATCAATACTTCGCTACCAGCGATGGCTGTTCCCTTTGTGAGCATCGCTTTTACAAGCTGTTCTGCTACATATGCTCCCATACCATCATTCACCCGACGGCCCGCAAGGATAATTTCGGGGTGATAACCTACCTCCTGTGCCTTCTGTGCAAGGTAATAAGGATCAACTCCAATACAATGTCCACCCACCAGGCCTGGTTTAAAATTCAGGAAATTCCATTTTGTAGACGCTGCATTTAAAACCTTATTGGTGTCAATTCCCAGCCTATTAAAAATCATGGCCAGTTCATTGATAAAGGCAATATTAATGTCCCGCTGTGCATTTTCAATAACTTTTGCAGCTTCTGCAATTTTAATTGACTCCGCTTTATGAGTACCGGCAACAATGATCGATCTGTAAAGGGAGTCAACAAAATCTGCGGTATCAGGAGTTGATCCGGAGGTAACTTTTAAAATTTTAGTTACCGTATGTTCCTTATCACCCGGATTAATCCTTTCAGGAGAATAGCCTGCAAAAAAATCAATATTATAGGCCAAACCGGATTCCTGTTCAAGAACAGGAACACATTCATCTTCCGTAACACCAGGATAAACTGTTGATTCATAAATCACTGTGTCTCCTTTCTTTAATATCCCGCCAATCATACTGCTTACTTTTAACAAAGGGCTTAGATCAGGGCGATTATGCTTATCTACAGGAGTAGGAACAGTAATGATAAAGACATTGCAATTGCTGATCTCATTGAGATTATCAGTTAAATACAAGCCATTATCATTATTCTTCAACAGCACATTTTCAAGTGATTTCGAGTCGATCTCATTGGTATGATCAAATCCCCTGCTTAATTGATCAACACGTTCTCTGTTCAAATCAAAACCAAACACTTTATAATGTTTTGCAAATTCTGTTGCCAGAGGCAGACCAACATAACCCAAGCCTACTACTGCTATAGTGACTTTTTCTACAAGTATGTTACTCATGTTAGTAAAGTTGTTAGGTCTGAAACCGAAACTCTTGAAACCAGGGCACAATCTAAATGGTCAAATACCATCAGCACAGTTTTTCCATTTACCTTAACAATATTACCATCGTGATTTGCCAGGATACCATTTTTAATCCTGACACGGTCACCTACTCTTACTCCCTTCAGACTTATAACCTCCGTGTCAGGATTTTTAACCAAAACATTTTTAATCTTTTCAATTTCAGAATCTTGAACAATAGCTGGTTTTCCAAGAAAGTAAATAAAGTTCAATACTCCGTGAGTTTGACGCACCAGCAGTTCTTCCTTCAAACTGATATTTACAAAAACATAAGAACTGAATAATGGAAATTCAACCATTTTCTTTCTATCTGCCCATTGATTTTCAACGGTCCTCATAGGGCAATAAGAATTTATGCCCTGTTGTTTGAGAAGTTGATCAACCTTTTTTTCCCATCTGGCTCGGGTATAGATCACAAACCAATTTCTTGTATTTGTTGATCTTATTCTAATTGGATTTTCCATACTATTTTCAGGGTAAAGTTTAACAGGGTTTGTCGCTGAGGCGTAGCTTCGCTAACTCACTTACATGATTATTTTAAATTATTTGATGGTATTAATTGTAATTTTTGTTTTTGCTCGTTATTAAAACAAAAACTATAGTATTGAACTGCTTAAACTCTCTGGAGTTTAAATTGAAAACATTCAATCTTACTACCTATCCAATTGAATATCAATAGGATAGATATAAACATTGCGACACTGCTAAAACAACCCTGGAGGTAGGTGCCTAATTATTAATTATTATTCGGGGAAATTAATTTCTATCAGACAGTTGTGCTTTCTGCGTACTTTTGCCCTGCATTTCCATATCCGTATGTTCTCATGTTGTCTTTTTTCGCATCATTAAATACGATCATGAGGTTCTTCAGTTTTTTATTCTCACAGATATCATCAAGAACACTAAGCTGACCTCTCTCTGTGAAATTATATCTAACCAGATAGATACTGGCATCGGCATAAGGAGCTATGTTAAATGCATCAGCAACCTGACCAACCGGTGATGTATCAAGGATGATATAATCGTATTTCTTTCTAAGTTCAAGGAAGAGACCATCCATTTTTTCTGATGAAAATAATTCAGTAGGATCATCCGGCAGTTTACCGCATCCTATGACAGATAAGTTTGATGATACCGCAGAAGGCTTGATGATCTCATCGATTTCAACATTCCTGTTTTCAAGGTAGTCTGCAAGACCTTTTTCATACTTCATGTTGATCCCTTTCATAAGATCAGGTTTACGAAGATCAAACTCAACAATAATTACCTTCTTTCCTGCCAGCGCCAGTGTGATACCCAAATTGATAGAGAAAAATGTTTTCCCTTCACCCTTCATTCCTGAAGTCACTAATAAGATCTGACTTTTAGTATTATTGATAATGTAACCCAGATTAGACTGGATATACCTGAATAACTCTGAGATGGTTGTTCGGCTGCCCCTTTTAACCACTACAGTATTATTTTCTTCCTTATGACTTAATTCACCAAGGATTCGGGTATCTCCCAGGAGCTGAACATCGGTCACATATTTAACTTTTGTATTTAATTTTTCTCTGCCACTGAAAAAGAACAGAGGAAACAAAAACCCGGTCAGTAATGATCCTAAATAAATTAAAGCTTCTTTTGGTTTTGCCGGTACAGTATTGTAGGCCGGTCTGTCAATAATTAGAGAAGTAGGAATTGTTGCAGAAAGTGAAAGTGCGGTTTCCTCTCTCTTTTGAAGTAGATACTGATAGATTGCAGCTTTTACATCCTGATCTCTGCTTAATTGTAGTAAACCTCTTTCAACAACTGGCACATTTCTGATCTTCGACTCAAACTGATTTGATTTATCCAGGAGATTATTCCTTTCAAGAGTTAAACCTGCCTGAACATTTTTCAAAGTCTCCTGAAGATATCCTCTAAGTCCGGCGAGTTGCTCATTGATGTTGACTATCAATGGGTTATCCGGGTTATTATTACGTGATAAACGCTGCCTTTCAATTTGAAGATCATTGTATTTATTGATCAGATTATTCAGAGTCAGATCTTTTATTCCAAGGGTGCTTGGAACTATCTCATACTGACTGTCGTTTTTACCAAGGTATTGGACTAATGATCTGATCAGATCCAATTGAACTCCTGATGAGGATAAATTCAGATCATAGTCACCGGAGGTTCGTAAATTAAGCTCTGAATCAGCATTCATATTGGTTACTCTGTTAACTTGCTTGTAATTTTCAACGCCATGTTCTAAAACAGAAAGATCACTGTTCAGATCGATCAAGCGTTGATCAATGAAACGAATTGTATTTTTAGCAACCATGTTTTTGGTGTTCACATTTTCCTCATTGTAAGTAGTTATAAGCTGATTCAGGATATCAACACCACGTTGCGGTATGGCATCAAGAAGACTTAAAGAAACTGTGTTTGCATCTTTAACAATCGGAACTATCGTGAGTGCAGATAAGCTGTAATGCTCTGCCATCGAATACAAATCCTTAAAACCAATTTTAATGGAAGGGTAAGTACTTGAAAAGGCAGGACCCTTGATTACTCTTATTTTATATCCAGGTCTGGTAATTACCTGATCAAAGCTGTACAAAACATTCTTTCCATTAGTCTGAAGGGCAAAAACATCTTCATTTTGAATGGAAAGATTTATTACCTGGGAATAAGCCTGATCATTTAAGTATTCAACTATCACGCGAACTGGTAATTCTTCACCATACAATTCCTTATTATTCAGAACACCCGGAATAGAATAATTTGTTTCTAAGGACAATTCTTTCAATGTTTTATAGATCAAATCTCTTGATCGTAAAACTTCCATTTCATTATCAACCGTACGCGCACCCCGAAACATGTCCAGATCACTAAAGGCGGTACCTTTTAAAAGACCGTCTCCTTTAAAATCATTTTGGATCAATAAGGTACTGGTGACTTTATAAAGACGGGTAGCATTTTTTAAGTATAGATTTGCAAGAGCTAATGATACTAATATCGCTATTACAAATACATACCAGTATTTGACAACTTTCGACAAAATATCATTTAGATCTCCAGCTGCCGAAGAAAGCTGTTTTTGTGGGTTTAAGGCCATGACTTATAATTTTAAGGTTAATTATTATTTCGATAAAAATGCTGTTGATAGTACAGCAACTGCTGAAATTGTAGCTACAACCAATGGCATCAGACGATTATTAGGACTGAATTCTATCGATTTAGCTTTGTCAGGTTCAACATAGATTACATCATTCTGCTTCAGGTAGAAGTAGGGTGAATTAAGTATATCCCTGTTATTGATATTCATCCGAACGATGGAGCGCTTACCATCCATTTCTCTGATCACAAGAATATTTTCGCGCTTTCCGTAGGCAGTTAAATCACCTGCCATTCCAAGAGCTTCAAGAAGATTAATTTGTTCATTCGGAATATTGAATGTTGCAGGACTATTCACTTCTCCAATAACCGTAATTCTGAAGTTGAGAAACTGCATATTTACGATTGGATTTTTTACATAGTGGTTTAGTTTACCTACCAGGGTGTGCTGGGCTTGCTCAATGGTTAAGCCTTTTAGATTAACTTTTCCAACGACAGGGAAATTGATATTGCCCTCTTTGTCTACACGGTAGCCCTCCTTTTCGAAATAACCGTTCTTGTTAATGTTGTTGGAGTTAACTGAAAACATCAGGTTTGATTCAGTACTGAGGGTATTAATAGTAATACTCAGTAGATCATTTGATTGGATCTTAGGCTCTGTATCAGCCGTAATTACCTGACTGTCAGTAGTCTTACTGACCATGTCGCTGAAATAAACCAGATTTCGGCGAGGAGCACATGATGAACTTAATATTATTAAGAACAAGGCACAAAAAACATTCATTAGTCTCATAATTTTTACTTTTAATTAAAATGAATTAAACAATCATTTATTATTTACGATTTAAAATTAGAGACTTCTCATTGTAAAAAAACGGGGTTCACAATGATTGTAAATCGAATAGTGAAAATTTTACAGCAATTTATACAAGACTGTAAAAATCATTTCACACTATGTTTACAATCTTTTTAGGGATAGATATTCTGACAATGCCAGTAAAAAAAATATTCAATGGATTTGACAGGCATTTATGATCATTTTTTACAAATTCTTCTCAAAATTGTAAGATTTTTGACCGCTTAAAGCCAATATTATTATCTGAAAAAAACTCATTTTGAAAGCCTTCAAAATTGTGAAATGTCCAAATCACACATTAAGGTCAGATTAATGAAAACAGCAGCAGAATAGTAAAACATTATTGATACAATAAGCAGGACTGCTTTTTAATTGCCTACCTTGCGATACTTATTTAATGGCCCTAAAGCAAAATGTCAAGCTGTAATAATGCAGTTTGAATTCTCTTCACCTCAATTTGCTCCATTTGTAAAGGATTAAATTTTTATAATTCACCTGTTCGACAAAGTGACTCTTGTAGACTTTTTTTTGTTATAGATAATTCTGTAACCTCTTTAAGGTTACTCGCTTTAGATTTTAATTTTTTAATTTACGTCTACGTCATTAAAAATGAAGAGCTCAAAAGTAGTAATGGGAAAAATGATAAAATCACAAAGGAAACAACGTGATTTTACACAGAAACAGTTAGCTGATCTACTTGAAGTAGACCGTCAGTACGTCTGGCGTCTTGAAAACGGCAAAGTTAATTTCACCATGGATTATCTTGATAAAGTGATCTTTAGGCTTAATTGTGAGCAAAAAGATTTCATAGTAATTCCAATAGAAATTTAATTCAAATTATTATTTATATCAATTGGCGTTTTTATTGCAATACAAACCTCTGTGTTTTTTAAAATAAGTGAGAAATTAAAGAACATAATATCAAAATACAAAAGATTTACAGTCTAAGTTTCAACTCGGATATGTTCTTTGTACCAGTTTAAATCAGCGAAAAAACTAAGAGCATCTTCATTATAAACAACAAATTATTTAATTCATTACAGAATAATTTTTGCGTTCATAACAATCATTAATCAATATTTAAAAAATCTGATTAACCCGAATTAAACTTTCAACCAGCTCAGACATAAAATCAACCGAATAATCAGATAAGTGTAATAAGGATGTCAAATTTATACTGTTTAAGTACGGCTTAACAATACGGTAAACCGTAAAAATATGATTGTAGACAGTATAAAATTTGAACCTGCAATTTAAGATCTGCCATAACTTAATCTTTCAGGAAATTAAAATACCTGAATATTTAGTTTCAATCCTGCAAAAACAAATAATAAACAAGGAAAATAAGATCAATGGACAAATATAAAATTCATTTTCAGACTCCAATTAATTTGAAGCCAATATGAAAAAAGAAATTATAGTAAATAATAATCCTCCAAATCTCATAATAGCAAACATTTGGAATAATGTTGAAACAATCGTTTTCGTAATTGATAAGGATTGTTTAATTCAACTTTATAACCCCTTTGCTGAAAAGAATCTAGGTTATAGTTCAGAGGAAGTGGTTGGAAAAATGTTTGCAGATGATTTTTTTGACAAGGAAGAATTACTGCGAAAGGCAGAAAATCAGATTGAGGACTTCGAATCCAACTACAGAAAAGAACACTGTTTATATGCCTTAGTAACAGAATTTGGTGATGGGCATGAAATTGAAGTTCATATGGTTCGGAAGGATGGATCAAAGTTTCCGGTTTTGTTGAATATCATTAGCTCATCTCAAGATAATGATCGCTTCGAAATAACTGCCTATGTTATCGTTGCAAAAGAAATTACAGAGCTAAAACAAACAGAAGATTATTTAGTTAAATTACTTGAAAAGGAAAAAAAACTCAATGAACTTAGAACTGAATATTTAAATTTAGCATCTCATGAATTCCGTACTCCACTGAGTGTGATTCTTTCTGCGGCATTTATTATTTCCAAATTTGAAAAAACTGAAGATCAAACTGACAGATTAGAACAAGTAAAGCATATTGTATCAGCAGTTAATTTATTAAGAGATATTACTAATGACTTTTTATCCTTCAGTAAAATAGAAGAAGGTAAATTAAAACTTCACAAAACAAATTTCAATTCAAAAGCTCATATTAAAGAAACTATTGATGAATTAAGCGGACTTCTAAAAAAAGGACAAAGTATTAGTTACAGACATATAGGAGAAACAAATTTATTCCTCGATGCTGGTATTTTCAAACATCTGCTGATCAATCTTTTATCCAATTCCATCAAGTTCTCACCGGAGGGTACAAAAATATCCGTATCCAGTAAATTAATTAACCATGACTATACCCTGGTAATAAAAGATCATGGTTGTGGAATTTCTAAAGAAGATCAAAAACAATTATTCAGTCCGTTTTTCAGAGGTTCAAATGCCAAACAAATACAGGGTACTGGATTAGGATTACACATTGTTCGATACTATTTAGATAAAATGAATGGTACAATAAGGATTAAAAGCAAGGTTGATCTTGGAACAACCATTCAAATAGAGTTTAGTGATGTCATTCAATATAAATCCGACTATCAAATAGAAAAATAGAATTACAAATTTCCTGATTTCTAATAAACCTGAACCTCAAACAATGCAGCAGGAACATCAGATGATGGATGCTGTAAGTGTACAGTTATAGCGCTTGTTTTAAGTTTTTCATTAAATAGCACTTCATTTATTGTCTGGTAATTTCCTGCTCTCTCATAAACAATCTGCCCATCTGCATCCATTATTTTATAATTTTTGACAGTATGAGGGACTACCCTTTCAGGATGAACCCTCAATGTAGATTCCAAAGGATGATCAAAGTCAGAGTCAAAGAATAAAACAATACGACTAATCTCAATTGGCTCTTTCCAGGCTAATGTTACAGAGGGAGCTTGATCATTGATATCCGCTACCCATGCATTAGACCGGTTTGTTGGTCGACAAATACCATTGTTCAGATTTGATACGTTATAGGGTTCAAGTGCCGGAAAAATAGTCAATGCCATATTCTGTGGAGCAGGCCTGCGCGAAGGCAGCCAAAACTCAAATGAGTCGATTCCTATTCCATCCGGAGGCAATTGTACACCACTGGTTGCAACAGATTTATCATATCTGTTCATTAGCATCATGGTTCCGGTTAAGAACATATTACTTGTTTGAATAGATATGTGCTCATTTTTAAGAATGCAGAAAAACACATACTGATCAATTTCAAATTGAGTCTCGAATTCAATTTCGACCCTATTGACACCCGTTTTAATAGTTAATTCAAGACTTTCATGAATTACTTCAGGTGAATAATTAATAAGCTTATGACTTGATCTGAGCTGAAAAGTAACATGTGTATTTTCCTCTGAATTTAATTCTAAACTGATTTTGATTTTATCGCCCTTTGCAACAGGCAATAATTGAGCAGTTGAATATTCAAGTTTTTGCCATTCGCCACTGGGATATAACCGGGAAAGTTTATATTCAGAACTCGGCTTAAGAATTGCGCTAGTTGATAAATTAGTAAGTTCAGGATCTACTCCAGGAATAAAATGTCCCTGCTGCAAGAGCTCCTGTTGTAATTTCTTTACTTTGGAAGAATTAGCCAATACGGAAGGACTAATTTTATTTTTAAGACAGTACTGAGTGGCAAGTCCTATAACTTGTGCAGTAAAAGCAATGGTTGCCATAACTCTTGAAGATCCAAAAGCAACGTGGCTTGCACTGATAATCCTTCCAGCCAGCCAAAGATTTTTAATATTTTTACTGTAAAGGCATCGTAAAGGGATCTGATAAACTCCTTTTGAATGCCATTGATTACATCCTGGCCTTTCACTGAAAACACCGTCTGCAGGATGCAGATCCAAAGACCATCCCCCATAAGAAACAGCATCTTCATGTTCGCGCTGCTCTATTACATCTTTTTGGGAAAGCATATAGTCACCTTCAAACCTTCTGCTTTCACGCTTGCCAGGAATTTGTCCTACCCACTCCAGAGTCAGGTTTTCAGCCTCAGGATATTTTCCTGAATTCTTTACATGATCCCAAATACCATAAATAACTTTCCATAATTCCCATTTGATATCTTCAGTTTGATGAACCGTATCAAGCCTGCCACCGTATTCCAGCCACCATAGTTTACATCCATGATCACTAAGCTCGTATGAACGATATTTTACTATCGAACTCACATCTTTAAGCGCATAAGAAGGGGCTGTAAACGTTATTGGCCTTCCCATATCCTTTGTGAAGAAATAGATTGAATGACCAAGAAGCTCACCATATTCCTTATCGGGTGCGAATCCTTCATCAAACTCATCCCTGGACTCCGCTCCCATCCTGAAGGCAGCTCCTGCCTGAAAAGCTACGATTCCATCCCCTGAAGCATCGCAAAAATATGGGGCTGATAAAATGTATCTGGTAGAATTCTGACTGCAAAAAGCAACAACTTCTTTTATCGTATCAGGAGAAGATTTAGATACTTCATATACCACCGTATTTAACAAAAGCGTGATATTACTTTCATTTTTAACCATTTCAAGTAAAATGGTATCGAGTAGTATCGCATTCCCATCAGGATTACGATACATATTTTCAACTAAAATTTCATTCAGCACCCCACCCTCTCTTGACCAGCGGTTATTATTACCCATGCTGGAGGTTGCTCCAAGAATCCATAATCTTACCTCGCTTGACGCATTTCCACCCAGAACGGGCCTGTCTTGCACCAAAACCACTTTTAAACCTTCTCTGGCAGCAGCAATAGCACCGCAGGTACCTGAAATTCCTCCTCCAACAAAAATAAGTTCCGCATTGAGGGATATTTCTTTTACTGATCGTCCAACAGCCAAAAACTCGCTCTTAACCATATATTTAATATTTTAACTTATACAACATTTTAAATTAATCAGCAGAATGAATCAGGATCTTTTGTGATGCTCTCCATGGTATTACTGATAAAACAAGAATAATAAATGCTATCGAACTAAGCAAGGAAATATTCTGACCGGTAACCAAGCCTAAGATCATCAGAAGAAAGGCAGTAAAGGCCAATGCAAATGCAGTGATTTTCAAGCCGAACTTATTTTGCTGTAATGATTCACTGATCTCTTCCTCAGTCAAATTTGCTTTTTGAGTAATCCTGGTATTCTTTAGTACCTGAAAATCAAGATACTGCGGACTTATATATCCTTTATAGTATCCGCGCAACTCATTGGTAATCAAAAGTATCAGAGGAATTCCTGCTCCCACCAGCATTTCTTCAGCCCTGTTAAGTTTAAAATCAATCATAAATGGAAGAACGATCTTAAATATCAAATTTATACCCAGACTTAAATAAGTAATGATCAGTGTATCCCTCCCATTCAGTCTTTTAGAAAATAAGGCCCAGATTGGAGGTGCAAGAATCGGACCGCCGGTAATTGCGCCAACACTGATCGTAACATTCACAAGGCCACCAATAAAAGGCACAAGCAAAGCAATGAGGATCATCCCAAAACCGATTAGCCAAGACGACAATCTGGCGATCTTCATTAATTTACGGTCGCTGGCAGCAGGGTTTATCCTTCCTTTGTATATATCATTCGTAA
>JBIIWE010000282.1:0-4230 GCA_044339075.1 Daejeonella sp.
TCACCGTCTGAGATAGAGAGTATCCACCGTTTTAATATTGTGGTTCAGGAAACTGAGGACGTGGTAAGAAAGCTATCCAGACAAATTGAAAAGCAAGTCGAAGTATTGAAAGTTTATTTCAATACAAATGAAGATGTGATCTGGCAGGAACTTGCCCTTTATAAGGTTCCAACTGATATTATTGCAGAAAAGGCAAGCGTGGAGCGTTTACTTCGCGAAAATGGTGCGCGTGCAGTTGTGATCCGTAAAGATTATACTGTTTTCGAAACTACTGGACACCGCGAAGAAACAGATGCTTTAATCAAGATCCTGCAACCCTTTGGCCTGATCGAATTTGTTCGCAGTGCACGGGTGGCCATCATCAAACATAGCGATGGCTTTAACCGCAAATTACGAGAGTTTGAAAAAGCAGAACCCGGCGAGGAAGTAGCTGAGAATGAATATCTTAATAACGGACAGAAGATCTTTACGATGTAGGTCAATCTGAAAATAAACTGATTTAAATAAATAACATTAAATAAAAACAAAAAGTAAAAACAAAACAATATGGCAAAGATCAATTTCGGTGGGGTTGTAGAAGAGGTAGTAACCCGCGAAGAATTTCCACTAGACAAGGCTCGCGAGGTTTTAAAGAATGAAACCATAGCAATTATTGGTTATGGGGTTCAAGGTCCGGGACAAGCATTAAACCTGCGCGACAACGGTATCAACGTAATTATCGGTCAGCGTAAAGAATCTAAAACATGGGACAAAGCTATCGCTGATGGCTGGGTACCTGGAGTAACTCTGTTTGAAATTGAAGAAGCTGCTGAAAAAGGTACAATCATTCAATATCTGTTATCAGATGCTGGTCAGATCGCCCTTTGGCCAACGATCAAAAAATACCTTACTCCCGGAAAAGCACTTTACTTTTCACACGGATTTGGTATCACTTACAAAGAACAAACAGGAATCATTCCTCCTGCTGATGTCGATGTAATATTAGTTGCTCCAAAAGGATCAGGAACTTCATTGCGCCGTCTTTTCTTAGCAGGTAAAGGTCTTAACTCTTCTTTTGCAATTCATCAGGATGCAACTGGTAAAGGAAGAACCCGCGCTATTGCACTAGGTATTGGCGTTGGTTCAGGATACTTGTTCGAAACTGATTTCCGTAAAGAAGTATACTCTGATCTAACCGGTGAGCGTGGTACTTTGATGGGCGCTATCGCTGGTATCTTCGAGGCACAGTACAATACACTGCGCAGAAATGGTCACTCACCTTCTGAAGCTTTCAACGAAACTGTTGAAGAACTAACTCAAAGTTTAATGCCATTGGTTGCAGAGAATGGAATGGATTGGATGTATGCTAATTGTTCAACAACTGCACAACGTGGAGCACTAGACTGGAAAGGTCGTTTCCGTGATGCAACCCAGCCAGTTTTTGATGAACTATACGAGAGTGTTGCTTCAGGAAAAGAAGCTGAGCGTACTATTAAATTGAACAGCCAGCCTGATTACCGAGTAAAACTTGAGGCCGAATTAAAAACTCTTCATGATAGTGAAATCTGGCAGGCAGGTCAGGCAGTAAGAAGTTTACGCCCTGAGAATCAACCTGAGAAGTAATAAGTTGTAAGTAATAAGTAATAAGTTGTAAGTATTAAGTTATAAGTACAAAGTATTAAATAGTAAGTATTAAGTGATAAGTAATAAGTTGTAAGTTTTAAGGAAACAGCCGTAACGCAGAAACTTAAAATTTACAACTTATAACCTTTAAACTATGGCACAAACAGTGTTTGATAAGATCTGGAATGAGCACGTCGTGAGCAGTACTGCCGGTTTTCCGGACACATTATATATTGATGTACACCTGATCAATAAAATAACGAGTCTGGCAGCCTTTGAAGGCTTTCGCAAGCGACATATTCCTGTTTACAGACCCAACCAAACAATTGTAATTACTGAAAAATCTTCTCCGCACATTCCTCTTAGCGACCTGTCGCGCTTTCAGCTTGACATGCTAAATAGGAACTGCAATGATTTCGGGTTAAACAAAACAGAACAGGCTCGTTTAGATCAGTTATTTCCATACGTTAGTTATCCAGGACAAACGATTGTATGTGATAAACCATTTTCAGATATTCTGGGTGCATTAGGTTCAATTGCTATTGGAATAAGTGAATTACATGTAGAACAAGTTCTTGCTACACAATGTATGCTGATCCATAAACCGAAACGAATGAAAATAGAGGTTAATGGCAAACTTGCTAAAGGTCTTGAAGCTAAAGATATTAACCATTACTTGTTGTCAGAGATCTCTTCAGATGGCGCTAAGGGCTATTTTATTGAGTATGCCGGAGACACCATTCTCAATTTAGAAATAGAAGGCCGAATGGCTATTTGTAAAATGAGCAGAGAAATTGGGGCACTCGGTGGACTTATAGCCCCGGATGAAAAAACCTTTGCCTATATCCAGAAAAACAATTCAATTATGGAATCTTTTAATAAAGACAAAGCATATCAAAGTGAATTGTTTTCAGATGACAGTGCCGTATTTGATGAGGTTCTTGAATTCGATGCAGAAGATATTGGTCCCGGCAACTATGGTATCGGATTATCGAAACTTATGCAATCAAATCCTCAGCGTACAGGGATGACCGCCTTTGATAGTTCTGCTATTTTATCTGGCTATAATGATACTGATTACCTGTTAAGCAGACTTGAAAATATCGAAGAATTCGAAAATTCGAAGGATTATAAAATCTTTAATGAGAATTAACACTCAAATCACGGAAAAAGGGTCCAAAACAGTCATAATGTTTCGGATCACAATAAAGCAAACAAGCTTTATTTAAAATATAAAATATGTTACACGACCCAAGCCGCATCTATATTTTTGACACCACCCTAAGGGATGGAGAACAGGTACCCGGATGTCAGCTATCAACAGTAGAGAAAATCGAAATTGGCAAGGCTCTAGAAAATCTGGGTGTTGATGTTATTGAAGCGGGATTCCCTATTTCAAGTCCCGGTGATTTTAAAAGTGTGCTTGAGCTTTCAAAAGCCGTGCGTGAACCTGTGATCTGTGCATTAACACGTGCTAATAAAGGCGATATTGATTGTGCTGCAGAAGCATTGAAATTTGCAAAAAGACCACGCATACATACTGGAATAGGTGCATCTGATAATCATATAAAATACAAGTTCAATAGTACCCGTGAAGCAATTCTTGAACGTGCGGTTGATTCGGTAAAATATGCCAAGAGTTTCGTTGAAGATATTGAGTTCTACGCAGAAGATGCAGGAAGAGCCGACAATGAATTTCTGGCAAAAATGGTGGAAGCAGTTATCGCAGCAGGTGCCACAGTTGTCAATATCCCTGATACCAATGGATATTGCCTGCCAGAACAATACGGTGAAAAGATCCGCTTTCTGAAAGAAAATGTTAAAAATATCGATCAGGCTATTATTTCGGTGCATTGCCATAATGACCTGGGGCTGGCAACAGCAAACAGTATTGCTGGCATTCAAAATGGCGCCCGTCAGGTTGAATGTACTATCAATGGTATAGGAGAGCGTGCAGGGAATACTGCATTGGAAGAAATAGTAATGATTCTTAAAACTCATCATAGCCTAAACTTTACTCACAAGGTAAACAGTAAGCATTTATATGAGTTGAGTGGAATGGTTAGCCGAATGATGCGTATGCCCGTTCAACCAAATAAGGCGATCGTAGGTAAAAATGCATTTGCTCATAGTTCGGGCATTCATCAGGACGGTGTGTTAAAACATAGAGAGACCTATGAGATCATTAATCCTGAAGATGTTGGTATTGACCAGTCAGAGATCATATTAACTGCCAGAAGTGGTCGGCATGCATTAAATCATCATCTGGAACGCCTGGGCTATACTATTGAGCGTATTGACCTGGATCAGGTTTACGAACGATTTCTTACACTGGCAGATGGCAAAAAAGAGATTAAGGACGATGATATCCTGTTCCTGATGGGACATGAAACTCAGAATAATTATAAAAATGGCCTTGCTATCAAAAGTTTGAAGGTCGCATGTGGCGATCAGGCTAGTCCGAAGGCCACAATAGTTTTAAACTACAAAGGAAAAGATAACGAAGCAACAGCAACTGGAAACGGACCGGTAGATGCTACGATCAAAGCAATTGAAAAGATCATCGGCAAAAGCTTCAATATCAAAGAATTTAATATTCATGCAATCCATAGCGGAAGCGATGATGTC
>JBIIWE010000404.1:0-3237 GCA_044339075.1 Daejeonella sp.
TGTCAACACTTACAAGAGCGTTATAAACAAAATTGATATTCAAGTCTGATTTTCCAGTTATCCTTTTACCCTCTTTAATCACTTCAGGTAGTATTTTATCCAACAGATCAACTGGGGTATTAAAGGGTGTCTGTTTAACCAGGTCTAATGCTCTATTCGTAAGAGCCAACATTAGAGAGTTACCCTGGACTTCTGTGTGCAAAGAAAATAGATCAGCATCCCCATAAAGTACACTTTGAGTTGCAATTCCTGTCTTTGCAATTCCTGACGAAGACTGCATATGGGAAGCAATTTGCCACAGTTCGGTTAAATAACCGCCTTTAAAACCAAATGGACGAATAAGTTTTTCACGCTCAAAATTACTAGCTGTTTTAACTATGCTGATTTTTTTGGCAACATGTGACGAAGCAGCATTCAGCTTTGTTAAATCAAATGCACTAAGTGCAGCAATCAAACCGGCATTTTTAACAAATTTTCTTCTATCCATAATATTATGACCCTAAAGCCTTAAAATGCCAATTCAGTATTTATTCAGAAAGCAATAATTGCTTCACAAATTCATCGTCTATTAAATGAGGGTACGCATTACAAACCCTATTGATCTCTTCCATTTGACCGGGAGAAAGTTCCTCATTTGGATTCAGGCACCAGCGACCTTCAAGCAAGTCCTGCCTGCGCAAAACCTCATGAATGCCAGGAATACAGCCATGGAAACTATTTGCAGAATCAAAGATCGCAGCGTTCATATCTGTTACTTCAATTCCTTTAGTGAGCAATTCAGCTATACCTGTATTATTATTTGCTTTACATTGTTTTACTTCATCCAGTAATTCTACTGCACTTCTTGTCCATACTGCCCAATGACCAAGCAAACCTCCCACAAACTCCTTTTCAACTTTCTTACCTTTAATATCAAAGCTGTATTTGGTCAATAAATCAGGAATTATATTATCATCATTACCAGTATAAAGATCAATTTCATTACATCTGGAAGATGTACAAACTGCTCTAACTACATCCAAAGTTTGGTAGCGGTTAAATGCTGCCACTTTTATTGCTTCTATATTTTTTATCTCGGCAAATTCCTGCCAGAAATCATACGTAAATATGCGTCCTCCAACAGATGGTTGAAGATAAAAGCCAATTATTGGCATAAGTCCAGCAACATCCCGCACACGCTGAAGTATCTCCTTTTCGGTCCATCCTTGTAGTCCGCCCATACTAAGCAAACCTAGATCATACCCATATTTCAATGCAATTTCAGCCTCTTTCACTGCCTGAGCAGTAGGTCCGCAAAGTCCGGAAACCTTAATAAATGGACGTCCATCCTGATTCGCAGAATCCAATTCATCTGAAACTACTCTTAGTACAGTTTCAAATAAATTAACTTTAGGGTCTCTAATTTCAAATTGAGTGGAATGAACTGCAACTGCCAGTCCTCCGGCACCAGTTGCCAGATAATACCTTGCAAGTCCTCTCTGCCTGGCCTCATCGAACTGACGTGATGAATTTAAAGCAAGTGGAATTGCCGGAATAACTGTTCCATGATGCAATACGCTTTTCAGAGCCTGATCTAATGTTTTTGTTGGCATATGTGTAATCAATAAAAATCTATAAACTTAGAACTGGCCTTTTCTCTCCTGAAAATGTGTTGGCTTATTAATGGTCTTTCCACCAGCATGAAGCCAAGCAACGGTCATTTCGATCATATCACGAACAGTTACCCTAGGGTATCCAAAAAGTTTGTGTGCTTTTGATGCATTACTTAATAAAGCAGTAGGCTGAACTTCGTTTTCAAATAAAGGTTCTTTTCCCAGCAATATTCCAAATTGTTCTGCCAACCATTTTAAAGATAAAGTCTCTGGACCTGTAACATTTAAAATATTGGCTGGAACATCACAATGTAATAATGAACGGATGGCAATTTCGTTGGCATCTCCTTGCCAGATCACATTCACATTACCCGTTGTAAGATCTATGGATCTTCCCTCATTTACTGATTTAGCAATTTCAAGCATTACTCCATAACGGAGGTCGATCGCATAATTAAGTCTGTAGATGAGTGTTGGAATATCATATCTTTCAGAGAAATACTGAAATATACGTTCCCTACCCAAACACGACTGGCCGTATTCACCAACAGGAGCAGGAAGATGCTCTTCAGATAATCCGCCTGAACTTACTGGAGTAAATGGATAAATATTTCCGGTAGAGAATGCTACGATTCGTGAATTTTTATAACGCTCAGCTACACGACCCGGAAGGTATGAATTCATTGCCCAGGTAAAAGGTTCTTTACCAGTGGTTCCAAATTTGGTTCCTGCTAAATAAATGATGTTTTTTGCCTCAGGCAAAGCGGCCAGATCTTTCTCATTAAGAAGATCTGCAGAAATTGTTTCAATTCCATCTGCTTCAAGTTCTTCACGTGTGCCAGCTTCAGAAAATCTGGATATTCCGATGATACGTTTATCAATCCCGGCAAGAACGATAGCCTTTCTGGCTAATTTAGCCATACTGGGACCCATTTTACCACCAACACCTAAAAGAATTATATCACCTTCAATTTTACTTATATCAGATATTAAAGCCTCTGATGGTTTCAACAATTCTTGTTCTAATGCTTCTAATTCAGTCATTTCAGGATTATATTATTAAAAAAATAAAAATAAATAAGTTTCTTATTTGCTTTTCGCCATTTCTGCAGCCTGGGTGGTTGTATAATATTTTGTAAGCATATTTGGGATTTCCCATACAGGAAGTTCACCAGTTTTTAAATATCCAAGATAGTTTTTTACAACCTCAGCGAAATGTTCCTCATGCGGAACTTTATACGTATCAGGGATAAGCAATTCCCATAAATTTCCAGCTTTAACAATCGATATACCTGGAAATTTACTTTGTAGACGGGCGATTGCCAATTGAAGATCTTTTACTGATGCTGACTTTGAAATTTCCAGGTAGACCACTGGTTTATAATTCTGTTCTTTGCCTTGTTTGATCAGTATATTAGCCTTCGTTCCACGCATTTTGGCAAAATGAGTATCACCTGTTCCTTTTGGAGCCTCATAATTCCATTTAATACCAACCCTAGCATGAACATTCTTTAACGTGTAATTCATTTCACCATTGGACATCACATTCAAAGTTCCATTCTTTACATATTTTAATAAATAATCGGGATAATTCTCTTTCAGCGTTGATCTTTGAAACTGATCTAAAGTAAGTGAGGTTGACCAC
>JBIIWE010000374.1:0-3460 GCA_044339075.1 Daejeonella sp.
TTCTTCTGGCACTAATTTTAATTTTTTGTGGTCAAACGGGTGTTTTTGCACAAATGCAATTAAAAGGAGTTGTCAGAGATTCAAATAAACAATCCTTGCCTGGTGTAAGTGTTAAAGTCAAGGGGACTACTACTGGTGTTGTTACTGATGCTGAGGGTTCTTTTACACTTAGGTCTAATTTAAAGCAAGGTATATTGCTTTTTTCATACATCGGTTTTTTGACACAGGAAATTTCTATTGATGGAAAGTCCAATTTTGAAATTTTGCTGGTCGAAGACGCAACAGCCTTAAATGAGGTAGTGGTTACCGCTCTAGGTATCAAGAAAGATATCCGTCGATTAGGGGTTGCCATTCAAACAGTAGATGGAGCTTCTTTAATTAAGGCAAGAGAGCCTAACGCTATAAATGCATTGGTAGGTAAGGTAGCAGGTTTAACAATTGGTACACAGCCTGAATTACTTAGACGACCAAATATTTCATTAAGAGGAAACCGGGATGTTTTGTTTGTTGTTGATGGTGTTCCAATTAATTCTGATACATGGAATGTAAGTGCAGATGATATCGAAAGTTATTCTGTACTAAAAGGAGCCTCAGCCGCTGCACTTTATGGTTCCAGAGGTAAAAATGGTGCAATTTTAATTTCAACTAAACGAGGTTCAAAAGATAAACGCGGATTTCAGGTGGACTTTAATTCATCCAATATGATGGATAATGGTTTTTATGCTATTCCTGTTACTCAGGATGACTATGGTCCTGGCGATCATGGTAAATATGCTTTTGGTGATGGCCGTGGGGGTGGTTTAAATGATGGTGATTATGATGGTGGTTGGGGTCCGAAATTTCTTGGTCAGTTAATTCCACAATATGATTCACCAATAGATCCTGTTACCGGAGTCAGACAAGGAACACCTTGGGTAGCAAGAGGAAAAGATAATCTGAAAAGATTCTTAGATCCCGGAATTCTTTCCACTAATAATATCTCCGTTTCTTCTAGTGGTGATAAATATAATTTGAGATTTTCAGGCTCTCATATCTATCAAAAAGGAATTGTTCCAAATACAAAACTGAATATGACAAATTTTAATATTACAACTGATTATTCGTTTTCAGATAAATTAAAATTTGAAAGTAGTTTACAATACAATCGCCAATACACTCCAAATATTCCGGATATAAATTATGGCCCCAACTCTATTATTTATAATATGACTTTATGGGCTGGAGCTGATTGGGATGTTGATGATATGAGAAATTATTGGCAGAAAGGTAAGGAAGGAATTCAGCAGATCTATGCTGAATATCAGCGATATAATAATCCTTACTTTATGAGTTATGAATGGTTAAGAGGTCATAATAAATCAGATGTGATTGGACAAGCTGCAATGACCTATAAATTTACCCCATATTTAGATTTGATGTTACGAACTCAGGTAACTACCTGGGATTTAATGAGAAATGAGAAAATGCCTTATAGCGCTGGATCCTATGGCAGAGACGAAAGAAGAGGAGACTATAGAGAAGATAGACGTAGTTTATTTGAAAATAATACTGACTTGTTAGTTCGTTTTGATAAGGATCTTGTGAAAGATTTGAATGCTAAAATCTGGACAGGAGCTAATATTCGGACATTTAATTATAATTCCCAATTTGGAACAACAGATTACCTAAATGTTCCGGGATTATATAATTTTTCAAATTCAGCAAACCCTGTAAAAAATTACAATTTTGATTCAAAAATGAGGGTGGTTTCTGCATATTATTCAGCAGATTTTACCTACAAAGATTGGCTAACAGTTTCAACTACTGGTAGAGTAGATAAATTGTCGACCCTGCCACAAGGTAATAATACATTTTTTTACCCTTCAGTAGCACTATCTACTGTAGTTTCTGACTATGTAAAATTGCCTTCTTTAGTTTCATTCTTTAAATTGAGAGGATCTTTTGCTAATGTTAAAGACGGATTAACCCAATCTACAATTGGAACTACGCCTGCAGATAGCTATCCTTTGGGTTATGGTGATCAGTACGCCTCGCCTTATGATGGCCCGACGTACCAGAACTCTGCTTTTTATAGTACGCCATTTACTTACAATAATCAACCAGCAGCAAGATATACGAATGTTCTGAGTAATCCGGAATTGCAGCCAAGCACTACATCACAGTTTGAATTAGGCGGAGATTTAAGAGTTCTGAAAAACAGAATTGGTTTAGATTTTAGTTATTTTAAATCAGATGATGGCCCCCGCATTTTTAACCTTCCAATTTCTACAACAACCGGATATTCATCAACACTTGTAAATGGTATTAAAACCAAAAAAACTGGATTTGAAATTGCTTTAAATGCATCGCCACTGAAAAATCCAAAGGGTTTATCTTGGGATGTAATTGCTAACTACTCTACTTTCAAGGAAACTTTGAATGAAATTTTTCCAGGAGTAACAAATCTTAATACCTTCTTTAAAGTTGGAGATCGATTAGATAAGTTTTATGGAAGAGCATTTGTGAGAAGTCCGAATGGAGAAATTATAAATGATGCATCGGGCCGACCTATTTATAACCCTGTCAATCAATTTTTAGGTCATATCACCCCGGATTTTGTTTTAGGAATAAACAATAGACTATCCTATAAAAATGTTTCTTTAAGTTTTCAGTTTGATGGGAGATTTGGAGGTGTAATCTCTAATTATGTCCAAAGACAAACTTATAGAGGTGGACGTCATATAGGAACCGTAACTGGTACAATGGGTGAAGCCAGATACCAGGATTATCTAGGTGTAAAAGCATTTGTAGGAGAAGGGGTTCAAGTTGCCAATGGAGCAGCCATCAAATATGATGTAGATGGAAAGGTGACTAATTTTTCTGAATTGACCTACTCACAAAATACTACAAAACAATTTGTACAGGATTATGTAAGTAGATTCTACAATTCTGATGAAGGTAATTTGATGAACAGAACATTCGGTATGTTGAGAGAAGTAGTAGTTGGATATAACTTCCCGACAAAGTTGTTCAATAATAAAGTTCAATCTTTTAGCGTCTCTTTAGTCGGAAGAAATCTATTGTATTTCGCTGAAAATAAAGATATCGATTTGAATCAGTACATAGGCGATGGGGGTTCTGGTTTACAAACACCATCCACAAGAAGATATGGCGTAAATCTTAATATCACATTCTAATTTTAAAAAAAATATCATGAAAAGTTTAAAGTATAGTTTATTTCTAATGCTAATAATAAGCTTCATGGGTTGTGAAAAATCTTTTGAAGAGTTAGAAGTGGATTCTAACCGACCAGTTAGCGTTCCCGCTTCTTTAGTGTTACAGTCAGTTCAATATGACATGTATAATAATACTGGTCGTGCATTTAGTGCAGAAATGCGTTGGAATCAATTCTATTGTTCCAATTATAATTATTATGCAAATAATGAATATCAATGGTCTGAAGTGACGAATCATTTTTTCA
>JBIIWE010000283.1:0-4205 GCA_044339075.1 Daejeonella sp.
ATTTAAATCATGACTGTTGACGTATTGTTAGGCCTCCAATGGGGCGACGAAGGAAAAGGAAAAATTGTTGATGTGTTAAGTCCGGAATATGACTTAATTGCCCGTTTTCAGGGTGGACCAAATGCTGGTCATACATTGGAGTTTGATAATCAGAAATATGTTCTGAATACTATTCCTTCTGGAATATTCAACGATAAGGCTATGAACCTGATCGGGAATGGTGTGGTAATCGATCCGATCATCTTAAAAAGAGAACTTGACAACCTGAAAAAAAACGGGTTTGATCCTGTTGCCAGAAAAAAGATGGTTATTGCCCGAAAAGCACACCTTATTTTGCCTACTCACCAATTGCTTGATGCAGCATCTGAAAGTAATATGGGCGCGGCAAAGATTGGTTCAACCTTAAAAGGTATCGGTCCAACCTATATGGATAAAACAGGCAGAAATGGCTTACGTGTGGGCGACACCATGCTTACAGATTTTCGTGAGCGATATGATCGCCTGGTAAATAAACACAGGTCCATTTTATCACATTATGGTGAAATACCTGATTATACCGAAAAAGAAGCCGCATTCTTTGAGGCAGTAGAATTATTAAAAGCAATACCTCAGGTGGATAGCGAGCATTTTGTAAATCAATATTTAAGAGAAGGGAAAAAAGTCCTAGCCGAAGGAGCTCAAGGCACTATGCTTGATGTCGACTTTGGATCATACCCCTTTGTAACCTCATCCAATACCACTACTGCCGGAGCTTGTACAGGTCTCGGTGTTGCTCCAAAAAATATTGGAAGTGTGATTGGTATATTTAAAGCCTACTGTACAAGAGTGGGCAGCGGCCCATTCCCAACAGAGCTGGAAAATGAGACAGGTGAAGAACTCAGAAAAATAGGCCATGAATTTGGAGCAACTACAGGCAGACCACGCCGATGTGGCTGGATTGACCTTCCTGCATTAAAATATGCGATCATGCTTAACGGAGTAACGGAAATGGTCATGACCAAAGCTGATGTGCTGAGTGGATTTGAAACAATTTATGCTTGTACACATTATAAATACGATGGTGAAGTAATTGATTACATGCCATATGATATTAATGCTATAAAAGCAGAACCTATATTTGAAGCTATACCAGGATGGGCAGAAGATATCACAGGAATTCGTAAGATCGATGCCATTCCAGAAAAACTAAAGAATTATATCGACTATCTTGAAAAACATCTGGGTGTTCCGGTAAAATATCTTTCTGTAGGCCCTGATCGCGTACAAACACTAACACTCTGCTAGTAAAGACTGCTCAAAATATTTATATGGCGGCTATTCTGAATTAATGTTTCTATGTTAAAGGTTTTTAATACTGACGATCCGGATACGTTTAAACTAAAGGGCTTACATTGGGCAAATTCATTTTCTACAGCATCTTATTTTGATTCCAATCATTATACTGATCCCTATTCAGCATTTGATGTTTTTATAGCAGCGGGAGTAAAAAAAGACCTGAATCATTCAAATAAAGGATCATTTGATCAACTAAACGACCTTTTATCTGAAAATCATGAATTTATTCCGGGTTATTTTGCCTACGACCTCAAAAATCAGGCAGAGGATTTATATTCCCTTAATCCGGATCATCTCGGATTTCAGGATATTTACTTTTTCCTGCCTCAGCATTCCATCCAAATAAAGGGAAATGAGGTTCAGATCACTACTGATTCACCTGATGACCTGTGGAAAGTGCTGAACGAATATGAGATACCTGAATCAGCAAATCCTATTTCAAAACCCAATATTCAAAGCCGCTTCAGCAAGGAAGAATATATTACTTCAGTCAAGGAAATTCAGAAACATATACAAAGGGGTGATATTTATGAACTTAACTTTTGCCAGGAATTTTATGCTGAAAACTACTGCATTAATCCTCTTGAAATCTTCATTCAACTAAACAATATATCTCCTACCCCATTCGCAAACTATTTCAAAATAAATAATCACTTCATCATTTCAGCAACTCCAGAGCGATTCCTTAGTCGGAGAGGAAATAAACTGATTAGTCAGCCAATAAAAGGCACATCTTCCCGAAAATCAAATATAATCCAAGATGAAGAGCAAAAAAATCTGCTTCTGAAAAATGAAAAAGAAAGGTCTGAAAATGTAATGATCGTTGATCTGGTGCGTAACGATCTAACTAAAAGTGCAAAGGCTGGGACTGTAAAAGTAGAAGAACTTTTTGGCTTATATAGCTTCAAGCAAGTTCATCAAATGATATCCACAGTAGTTTGCGAAGCAAAAGAAGGCCTTCCAAATACCAAAATAATTTCAAACACTTTTCCAATGGGATCAATGACCGGTGCTCCCAAAATCAGTGCGATGCAGCTTGTAGAGAAATACGAACGCAGCAAACGAGGAGTATATTCCGGGGCTCTTGGGTATTTTGCTCCAAACGGCGATTTCGACTTCAATGTGGTTATTCGTACTATTCTTTACAATGCAGATTTAAACTATCTGTCTTTTCATGTCGGAAGTGCAATCACATTAGATTCAGACCCGGAAAAGGAATACGATGAATGTTTATTAAAAGGGATGGCTATCCTTGAAGTATTATCCCTGAATGCACATTGCTTACGTCCTGTAAGTGGTGCCTGAGAATAGGAAAAAATAGAACACGAATAGCAAGTATGCTGATCATAGATAATCTTTTCATAGTTCTGTTTTGAAATACAAAGGGGGTGTTATTCTTTTCTTTTAAACAGATTTACTTTAGATTCTTTTCCTTTTAAAAGGCGTTCAATATTTTTTTGATGCGTTACTAAGATCAATACACAGATACACATTCCATAGAGTACTACTGAACGTATGGGTGATTGAAAAATGAATATAATACTTAGCGGGAATGAAAATCCTGAAAGTATTGAACTCAATGAAACATATTTTGAAATCAACAATACTACGACAAAGGTAAGAACACAAAGCAAAGCTGCCCCAGTGTGTACTGCTAATATCATTCCAAATAAAGTTGCTATTCCTTTTCCACCGCGAAATCCTGCAAAAACAGGAAATAAATGGCCCATTACTGCTGTAACACCCAGTGCAAGCTGATAATTAACGAACTGAACTGAATCTTGAGGCCCCGTAACGGATAGTCCAATCAAATAGGCCAGATTGGTTGCTGTATAGCCCTTTAGTATGTCCAGAACCATTACTGCAATACCTGCCTTTTTTCCTAAAACCCTGAAGGTATTGGTAGCACCCGCATTTCCGCTACCATATTCCCTAACATCAATCCCATAAAATGCCTGTCCTATCCACACTGCCGTAGGAATAGAACCGTAAAGGTATGCTAGAATTAAGGCCGAAATAGAGTAAATTGAAATCATTCAGGTGCAATATTACTAATTCAATCAGGTGTAATGATTAAATTTTTACTTTTTTTTAGGAATTTACTGCCTTTAAACTCATATCGAGACTTCTTACCGAATGTGTCAAAGCGCCCATGGAAACATAATCAACACCGCATTGTGCATAATCCAGGACATTTTCTTCCGTTATTCCTCCCGATGCCTCGGTGATAAAAATTCCATTGATCAGTTCAACAGCTTCTCTGAGTGTATCAAAATCAAAATTATCAAGTAATATTCTGTCGACACCTCCTATTTCAATCACCTGGTTTAACTCAGAAAGGCTTCTGACTTCTATTTCAACTGGAATATTGATCTGGTTTATTCTTAAGTAATTTTTTGCAGATCTGATGGCCTTGGTAATTCCGCCGGCATAATCAACATGATTATCCTTGATCAGAATCATATCATACAAGCCAAATCTGTGGTTCACTCCTCCCCCAATCTTTACAGACATCTTCTCAAGGTAACGTAATCCTGGCGTGGTTTTTCGGGTATCTAGAACTTGGGTGCCTGTCCCTTCCAGAATCTTTACAATCCGGTTAGTTTTACTAGCAATACCACTCATTCTTTGCATAGTATTTAAAACCAGGCGTTCTGCTTTTAAAATAGAGTGAACACTTCCAGAAACATAAAAGGCTATATCACCATAGTTTACGGTCTGTCCGTCGCTTATTAATACTTCAACACTGAGTTTTGAATCAATAGTTTTGAAAATTTCTATAGCAACCGCAATACCAGCAATAATACCAGAATCTTTAATAAGCAATTTAGCTTTTCCTAACTGGCCTGCATCAATAGTTGAAAGTGAGG
>JBIIWE010000284.1:0-4203 GCA_044339075.1 Daejeonella sp.
AATGACGCCAACTACGCCCAGTGGGACTGTTATTTTCTGAACGAGAAGTCCATTATCCAGAATCCGCTCAGAAAGCAGTCGATTACTTGGATCAGGCAGTGCAGCGATATCTTCCACACTCTTTGCGAGATCTTCTATCCTTCCCGGAGAAAGTAATAAGCGGTCTTTCTTAGGATCAGAATCGGGCATCCGGTCGAGATCCAGTTTATTTTCAGCAATAATAGTGGCCGTGTTTTCCCTGATTTTTGCTGCCAGAGATCTCAGTATATCTGCTTTTTCATCATCACTGAGAAGCTTCACCGCGATGGTCGCCTGTGAGGCTTGTTCAAGGAGAGATTGTATCGATTCCATGGTCAAATTTTACAGTAAAACAATATTATCGGCATGCGCCACTTCCAGGTTTTTTACTTTAGTATTCTCCGCTAGAGTAGCCGAATCGATCTTCGCGATAGCAACCGCTACCGCATTATTTTCTTCATCAAGAATTTCAATGATCTCACCATTCTCAAATCCTGTCAGTACTTTCTTTATTCCGACAGCAAGCAGACTATGCCTGTCTTTCAAGGCTTTACAAGCGCCCGCATCGATCTGTATCCGTCCACGGACAAGACTTCCACTAGCCAGCCACTTTTTACGTGCAGAAAGATCACTATTCTGGGGCAGGCATAAAGTACCTGTTGAACCTTCCAGAGCTTTTATGATTCCATTGTCAGTTCGGATACCGAATATAACCACACGGATTCCCATTTGATTAGCTAGACGGGCAAAATTTAATTTCGAGGTCATGCCCCCTAAGCCGGAAGCAGATTTTTCCTTGTTCGCTAATAAGAGAGTTTTCTTATCGGAGGTATCGAGCTCCGGAATGACTTTGCCATGGCCATCCAAAACACCAGGAACCGAAGTGCTGAACAAGACCTGCGAAGCACCAAAACCAACAGCGATCAGTGTTGCTAGCTCATCATTATCAGAAAATTTCAATTCCAGGTTGCTCACCACATCATTCTCATTAGCAATCGGGATAATATTACTTGCCCACAGTTCCTCATAGGTTCTCTTAAGCTGCAGGAACTGATCACGGTTTGAAAAATGATGTCGTTCACACAGACTTTGCGCAATGGAAATGCCATGCGGTGTAAAATATTTGGCGTATATATTTAATAAAAGTGGATTTCCAACAGATGCAGCAGCTTTCTTCTCATTCAGCGTTCCTCCATAATTCTTGAGAAACTTCTTCCCTGCAGCAACGGCTCCCGATGAAACGATCACCAGATCATATTCCTTATGGATAGATGCCACCTGTCGGGCTATTTCTTCAATCACTAACTCATCAAGCTCCCCATCTGCGGTGGTGATTGATGCCGTTCCAAACTTCAGTACGATTATAGGTTTTGCCACTGTAAATGTATATGGAGCTAATTTAAGGAATTTTTCTCAGCTAGCGCGCGCGCTATATTCGATCTAATACTAGATTTAAGTACATTTTTTCTGGAATTTGTTTGGCACACGCGGCACGCGTGCGCCAGCGGTCAAAAGAGTCCTCCTGAAAGAATTAATTTTTCATGCGATCTTCCATTTCTTCCAGAGGAACACCTTTAGTTTCCGGAACAAAAAGGAAAACCCAGAGTAACTGCAGCACCATCATTCCTAAAAACAACCCAAATATGACCTCTGGTTTGAACAATTCTGTCATCAGGGGGAAAACCAGGGTTATCAGAGCTGCAAAAAACCAATGAGTGAAACTCCCAAGCGACTGGCCAAATGCGCGTTGTCTGTTTGGGAAGATCTCACTGATAAACACCCAAATAACAGCGCCCTGACCGATGGCATGGGAAGAGATGAAGGCAAAAATGTATAAAGGCACCATTCCTACATTTCCTGAAGCGAAGGCCCAGGTTGTCAGCCCCAGGGATAAGATATAACCAAAGGAACCGATATAAAGCAATTTTCTGCGTCCCAGAAGGTCAATGAGCCATAATCCAACAAATGTGAATATCAAATTAGTGATGCCTAAACCCACCGATTGCAAAAGAGCGGCTTGTGATTCAAGTCCGGCCATTTGAAAAATTCGAGGTGCAAAATAAAGGATGGCATTGATCCCCGAAAGTTGATTGAAAAAAGCAATGAAAAAGGCCAGGAGAATGGGCTTGAGCAAGCGACGGGTAAACAGCGCACGAGGCTGTTGTTTTTCATTTGCCGAGGCTATAATTTGATTATATAAAAGCTTGATCTCTCCTTCTGAAGAACCAGGGCTTGTCTTTTTAAGCACAGCCAGGCCTCCATCCAAATCATTTTTACGGACGATCAGCCAGCGTGGGCTTTCGGGCAAACCGATACACAAAAGGGTAAAAAGAAAGGCCGGGAATGCCTGCACACCTAACATCCAGCGCCAGGAATTTTCGCCGATATCTCCCAACAAGGAATTGGACAGAAAAGCAATAAGGATTCCAAATACGATATTAAATTGAAACATACCCGTAAGCCGTCCCCGATATTTTGGCGGAGCTATCTCAGAAATAAACATTGGCGCCGCAACTGTCGATATACCTACACCGAGCCCTCCTATTAATCTGAAGATCATAAACGAATAAACCTCAGTAGTCATAGCAGAGCCGAGGGCCGACACCAAGTACAGCAGGCCTACCCAAAGCAAAGTTTTTTTCCTGCCAAAATATTCGGTAGGCCATCCGCCGATCAGCGAACCAATAACAGTGCCCCAAAGAGCCATACTAATAACCAGCCCATGCAACATGCTGTTTAGTCCCCAAAGTTTTTGAATGGTCTGTTCCACACCTGAAATTACCACTGTATCAAAGCCGAAAAGGAAGCCTGCAAGTGAGGCCACAACCGCGCTTTTATACAAAAAATAGTGTTTGCCCATTTTGATATTAGTTTATTATTCTTTCTGAAAGTTTCTCCATATTCTCATGAATAAAAGGAGGATTTGCCCCTTTTTGGGATGCAACCCAGGCCCCTAAAAGGCAAGCAAATTTAAGGGTATCATTCAGCGGTTTATCATTCATATAATGGTGGATAAATCCCGCCAAGAAAGCATCTCCAGCCCCAACGGTATCTGTGGTATCCACAACAAATCCATTCTGATATAATTTTTCATCCGGTGTTTTCAAAAATGCACCCTCGGCACCAATCGTCACACAGAGTATCTTGAGTGAATAGTTTTTAAAAACAAGATCTGCCGCTAATTCCAAATCGGTGGAATCAAATCCGTTCCATGCTGATAGTTGAAAAAGTTCCTCAATGTTCATTTTTACCACATCTGATTTCTTTAGCAGTTGTTCAACAATGTCTTTTTCTACAAAAGGAGGACGGAAATTCACGTCGAAAACCTTAAGCGCCTCGGTATCTAATAAACCTGTTAATGTTTCAAAGGATACTTTATTTCGGCAAGAAAGGCTTCCATAAACCAGAACATCAAATTCCGGAAGATCCTCCACCTGCTCTATATAATCCCATGCTGAAGGAAAAACAATTTCATAACTGGCGTCCTTTTCCTCTGAGAGATGCACATTCACAAGGCCTGTGGGATAATTGTTCTGCTGAATGAACTGGGTGGAAAGACCACTATCATGGAGGTATTCAAGCAGGTTTTCTCCATGCTTATCTTTTCCGCAACTGCTTAACATGAAAACATCAGACCCTAATTTCTTCAGGCTAATAGCGACATTCATTGGTGCACCGCCCGGAACTGCTCCGTCGGGAAAAATATCCCATAACATTTCGCCAAAACAAAGTATCCTGCTTTTCATTTTACGCTTTTATGGATATGCTTTTCATACCAATTTAATTAAATCACTGATGCAATTGCTTACTTAGCACAAGCGGCAGTCGTGCGCCAGCACTGGGCAAAATAAAATGAATATAGTAGTTTATAAATTAAAAATCTAATTGGGACATTTTTTACACTTTGTTTATAGGCATAAAGAGCTAATCAAATTCCTTGATAAAAAGATAATTTGGCACACGCGGCACGCGTGCGCCCAATGTCATTATTTAAGGGGACAGAAGGTTCTGGCCTTCGCCAGATCCGATAGCTATCGGATGACAATGCATTTTGTAATAATGAAGGAGATCCTGAATTCGTCAGGATCGTAATCCTTAAATAATGACATTGCGCGTGCG
The DNA here is from genome assembly GCA_044339075.1 of Daejeonella sp. Classification (GTDB taxonomy): domain Bacteria; phylum Bacteroidota; class Bacteroidia; order Sphingobacteriales; family Sphingobacteriaceae; genus Daejeonella. The sequence continues at coordinate 4,138 of JBIIWE010000284.1, forward strand.
CCAGCAGTCAAAAGATTAAGGTTACCGCTCTGCTAGCGCGCGCGTGCCGCGCGTGCTATATTCGAT
>JBIIWE010000286.1:0-4195 GCA_044339075.1 Daejeonella sp.
TATTCTAAGGATATGGGTGAAACATGGAGCCATATTAAGCCAAGCGAAATAAAATCTCCGGTTGCTCCAGCTTCAATTACTAGAATACCAGCTACCGGAGATTTGCTATTGGCATGGAATAATAATGGTATAGATCAGAAACGTACTCCGCTAAGCATTGCCATTTCTAGAGATGAGGGCATTACTTGGGAAAAGGTCAAAAATATTGAAAATGATCCTGATGGTTCTTTTTGCTACACAGCAATTCATTTTATTGGAAAGAATGTATTACTAGGATATTGGAACCGGGCAAATAAGAATAAATCATCTGCAGATTTAGTAAGAGTGAATATTGGTTGGATTTATGATTAATTTAAAATAAGTGTTGTTGCAGTCAACTGAAAATTGAAGACATCCGGAAATTGAACTAATATTATAAATAAATAATGAATAAGCTCTTTCTTTTTAGAATTAGATCGGGTATATAAAACTAAAAAAATATGCGAAAGTATTCCATGAAACACTCAATCTTATTAATTTCTGTTTTGGCAGTATCGCTAATAGTTTTTTACGGATTTTACATAGTGCCAGTGAACAAATTAATGCAACTTCAGTTTAGTGTTCAGACTGATGCGGTTCATCAGGAGCTAAATAAAAATTCATTATGGTTTCATCCACGCGCTGCTGCAATTCCGGGATTTGGAAAGGGCGGTAATCCGGCGGTTATTATGACCATTCAGAAACATTTGAATGTAAGTGACTTTTATTCAGGTATGTATTATATGCGGACAGATGATCTTGGGAAAACCTGGTCTGGTCCTGTTGAAATACCCGAACTTAAATGGCAATACGAATCGGATGGTACAACAGTCAGCGTTGCTGATGTCACTCCAGGCTGGCATCAGAAAACGGGTAAACTTATTGCTATTGGAATTAAAGTGAGGTATAGCAAATTGGGGAAGCAATTACTTGATAAGTCGCGTTCTCACGATGCTGCATATGCCATTTTTGATCCGGTGACCAGTTTATGGAAACCCTGGAAAATGATTAATAATGTACCTGATGCTGATTCTAAGTTTTTTCTTGTTAATCCAGGGTGTGTCCAGTGGCTTGTTAAGCCTGATGGAAAAATTCTTCTTCCGATCTATTTCAGTGGGCCTGAATTGGGTGAATCTTCTGTTACAGTGCTCGAATGCTCCTTCGATGGTACTACATTATCGTATCTGCGACATGGAGATGAGATGACTGTAAAAGGTGGACGGGGTCTAGGTGAACCCTCACTCGTGCTATTTAAAGGGACATATTACCTTACTATGAGGAATGATTTTAAGGCATACGTGACTACAAGTAAAAATGGTTTAAACTGGACCCCATTTAAGCCATGGACTTTTGATGATGGAAGCGATTTGGGCAGCTATAATACACAAGCTCACTGGCTGGTACATAGTGATGGATTATTTCTATCATATACCAGAAGAGGCGCAAAAAACGATCATATTGCACGCAACCGTGCCCCCTTATTCGTAGCTCAAGTTGACCCGATAAAATTAAATGTAATTCGGGCTACCGAACAAGTGCTTATGCCCGAACGGGGTGTGATGTTGGGTAATTTTGGAGCTTCGGCGATAACAAAAAATGAATCATGGGTAACAGATGCTGAGTATGTTTTAGGGGATAAACCTAATCCGCGTGGCGCCAATGGTACCGTATGGGCGGCTCGCGTCATATGGTCAAAAAAGAATAAACTAGTGAAATAAATAATCCTTAACCTTTTAAATTTTTAGTATGGATCACAAATTAATAATCTTCAAGACATTTCGAGCCTCAATTATTTTATTGGCTCTATTACTTACTTCACATTTCGTTTCTGCACAATCTTCCGCGAGCCGAAGTAAGCTCAGCTCCAATGGTTATTGGATTCATGATAAAGTGGAGGAAATACCAGGGTTGAAAACAGGTCCGTTTGTCCGTTTAGGCAATGGAGATATTTTAACTGTTGAAGGAAATAAAAGTTGCATCAGTAAGGATGAAGGAAAAACTTGGACTAAGTACTCCATTTTTGTCGATGCTGACAAGTTTGATATCCGGATTGAAAGAGCTTTGATCCGTACCAAAGACGGAGTAATTATCCTTGCTTTCGCAAATGATAAAGAAAAAGCTAACTGGAACTGGCAAAATGATATTGCAGATTCACCGGGTGCAACAATACCAACTTATGCTGTTAGAAGTCTTGATGAAGGAAAGACCTGGCAGACCCCTCAAAAACTCCATGATGATTGGACAGGGGCAAACCGTGATATTATAGAGACAAAGGACGGTAATATTGTAATTAGCACAATGATGATGCGCCATAATCCGGGTCACCATACTGTTTTGACATACACCTCAAAGACGAATGGTCTAAACTGGATTCGGTCTAACATTATTGACTTGGGAGGAGTGGGACATCATAGTGGAGTTGTCGAAGCAACTATTAAGCAGCTCCGCGACGGACGTATATGGATGCTTATGCGTACAAATTGGGGAGTGTTTTGGGAAGCTTTTTCAGAAAATGAAGGTTTAACCTGGAAAAACTTCAAGCCGACAAAAATCGACGCTAGTTCCGCACCGGGTATGCTCCATAGGCTTCAAAGTGGTCGCCTATTCCTTGTTTGGAACCGTGCCAAGCCAGAAGGTAAAAGCGAATATAAGATGAGTGGTGGTGATGGAATTTCCTCTGAAGTGGCTCATAGTAATAACCGCGAAGAGCTTTCTGTGATGTTTTCTGATGATGATGGCAAGACATGGACTAAACCAGTGGTTATAGCTGGGATTACAGAAAAAAGTAAAATAAAAAATTTAGCGTATCCACGGGTGTTTGAAGCAAGACCCGGAGAAATATGGATAACTACCACCTATGCCAGTTTTGGCGGGGAGCTAAGTGTAAAATTGTTCGAAAAAGACTTTTTAAACTAAACTGATATGAATAAGAAAACCGTAAAAGACAATCTACAGACTATCTCCAATGAGGTTCCTTCAAGTTCAGAAGAAAAATCTGTGGATTCGCGAAGAACTTTCATCAAAACCGGCCTTATTGTAGCATCTGGTGTACTGGGCGCATCTGCATCTTTATCCTGCATGAATGAGGTAGGAAAAGAGACTGAAGAGCTGGATCAATCTAAATGTATAGATTATGGTAGGTCTTTCTTTTGTAATACTGCAGAATTTAATTCCGTTAGAATGTGGATTGAAAGTAGGACAACTATAATCGATACAAAATCCGGAAAAAGTACTATTTATTATCAGGGAGCATCCTGTAAAAGCGAAAACACCTTCGGTGAAAGCGAATTGTTTTATAAGGATAACTATGATTTCCTCCCGGTTTTCGGTGATGGGAAAGTGCTTGTCTTTCGTCATCGTGTAAACAAGCGTGGAGAAGAGTATCGTACCATCAAAAAAATGGATGAAATGTGGGGCGGTACTCCTGTAATATATACACCAGTTTCTAATGTAATAACTGAACTAGATACATTTGAAAAGATACGTGATGCTACTGCTGCAGGAATTCCGATCGTTACCCAAACCGAATTCGAGAATATCGAAACGGGTCTGCGTGCAGTTATTGAGGCTCCTTGCAAGACAATGAATATTAGTCACCCCAAAAAAATGTATCAGGTTGATACAGGTCCTATTGCTTTCCCTGACCTGTCAAAAAGATATGATATTCAGATTGACTGCCTGAGCCTGGCATTTATTGCCTTTAATCAAAATCATTTTGCTGATTTTGTCATAGAGGCTCCCACATCCATATTTGAGGGAGATAAAGAAGTTGCAACGGTTTATCATTATTCCAAAATGGCAACAATACAGGTGAAGAACAGGATATTTGCACTGGGGAAAGTGTAAGGTGAAAAGTTTAAATTGTTCTAAACGTTCTTGAGATACGATTATTAAGTTCTAGAAACATGAATACAATCATATCATTCTTAGTAGTTTAATAAAGTGAAAAAATAAATTAGAATATAGAATCATTCAGTTTGGATTATTTTATTAAAAGTATAGATTTGTTTAATATGTAGTACATATTTAAATATAGTATCTAAATTTTAAAATCCAGATGATATATTTTATTGAATATTGATTTATTAAGCGATTAAACATATTTTAAGAGGATATGCTATAACGGGATTGCTAAGTTCACCAATTAGATGTAAGGTCTTAAATGGACTTATAAGTA
>JBIIWE010000287.1:0-4191 GCA_044339075.1 Daejeonella sp.
GATTAGTAATTTATGGATAACCTTAATACTATGTTGTGTTAATATTGTGGTAATACTTTTGTAGAAATTAAACGCCACAAAGTGAAAAACAAGAGTATTATACAATTTCTAAGCTTTTTATTTCTGTTATTTTTAGGTGCTCAGGCAGGATACAGCCAGGTTAACGGTAAAATTTCAGGTAAAGTAAGTGATTCTAAATCAGGTGAAACATTAATAGGACTTACCGTAAAAATTTCCGGTGCAACATTAGGAGCTTCAACTGATATTGAAGGAAGGTATACTTTAGGTAACCTGATTCCCGGGAAATACAATTTGACATTTACCTATATTGGTTATCAAAGTAAGAATATAACAGACATTGAGGTTCTGGCAGGTAAAACTACCAATCTGGATGTGGTCATGGAAGAAGCTACTTCACTCGCCTTGGAAGAAGTAGTGATCACAGCTACAGTAAGACAGGAAAGTATTAGTGCTTTATATGCTCAACAAAAGAATAGTATCAGTATTTCAAGTGGTATTACCTCCGAGCTGATCAGAAAAACTCCTGATAGAAATACATCAGAAGTATTGAAACGTGTCAGCGGAGCAAGTATACAGGAAAATAAATTTGTGATTATCAGGGGACTTGCCGACAGATATAATTCATCAATTTTGAATAATGCAGTATTGCCATCATCTGAACCAGATAGAAAGGCTTTTTCATTTGATATCATTCCTTCTAATTTAATTGACCGGATAGTTGTTAATAAAACAGCATCTGCAGATCTTCCGGGAGATTTTGCTGGAGGAATCATTCAGGTGATTACGCGTGATGTGCCAGAAGAGAATTTTTTGAATGCCTCGGTTAGCTTTGGTTATAATAATCAATCTACTTTTAAGGATTTTATCTCAAATACCAGGAATAAATATGATTTTCTTGGTTTTGATGATGGTAGTCGTAACCTTCCTGCAGGTTTTCCTGGATCATTCCAATCCTACAATCCTTTATCAAATGCCGAAAAAGCAAAATATTCTGCACAGCTTAAAAATTCGTATGCTGAAATTCGTCCCATGGCAATTCCTTCTCAAAATCATCAGTTAACCTGGGGAAAGAGAAAAGATTTAAAGAATGGCGGATCATTCGGAAATGTAGTGTCATTGAGTTATAGAAATTCTCAAAATACAGCTTTTGCAGAAAGAATTGATTACGAGTTTTCAGGCAGTCCATTTTATGAGTATTCCGAAAATATTTCTAAATACAGTACCAATTTAGGTGCTCTAGCTAATTTTGCTTACATCAAAGGTGGTCATAAAATTGCATTCAAAAATATATACAATCGTTCTTTTGAAGATAATTATACTGCAAGAACCGGTTTTACCAATGATAATATTCAAGATGTTCGCCTTAATGTTTCAGACCTGACCACAAAAAGTCTTTTGAATTCCCAATTGGAAGGTGAAAGTCAGATAGGAAAAAAGCAGGTTAAACTTACTTGGAATTTGAACTATTCCAGAGTAGAGCGTGATCAGCCTGATCAGCGTTCTTTAGATTATCGCCGTTCATTAGGAACACAACAGCCCTTCCGCTTAATTGACAGAAACACCAGAAGATTATTCTCTAATCTGGAGGAAGATACTTATGGTGCTCAGGCAGCTGTGGCAATTCCGGTGAAATTGTTTGAACAGCAATCAACTTTTAAAGTTGGAGTTTTGAAACAATATAAGCAACGTGATTTTGGTGCAAGAATATTCAATTATCTTTTTGTAGGACCATCGGCATTTGAGCCATCAATCAGTGGCTTGCCCAAAGAACAAATTTTTGCACCGGCCAATATCAGTACTAATGGATATATCCTTAGCGATTTTTCGAATAATACAGATAGTTATGATGCTAATTCCGACCTGAATGTTGGCTTTTTGTTAATGGATAATAAATTAGGAGAAAAAATAAGACTTTCTTATGGTGCACGTTTTGAGCAATTTGCTCAAACCTTAAATGCTATTGATTTTTCGGGACAGAAAATTGCAGCAAAACAGGATAATTTTGATGTTCTTCCCTCAGCTAATTTTTCATATAGTTTAAATTCCCGTTCAAATATTCGTTTATCAGGATCTCAGACCGTTTCGAGACCAGAATTCAGGGAATTGGCTTTATTTAATTATTACGATTTCATTAGTCAGACTTCGGTAACTGGTAATCCTGCTTTAAAACGTGCGAAGATTTTTAATGGGGATTTAAGATATGAGCTATATCCTTCTGCAAATGAAACTTTTACTGTTTCAGCTTTTTATAAAAACTTTAATAATCCAATCGAGCAACGTGTAAATTCAAACTCTACACCAGTGGTCAGGGGTATAAATTACCTGAATGCAGATCAGGCAACATCTTTAGGTCTTGAGCTTGATATTCGTAAGAATCTAAGCTTCCTGGGCGAGAAGGAATGGTTGAATAATTTAACAGCTTTCGCCAATGCATCTTACATTTATTCGCAAGTTCAGGGTGAAGGGATTGACCGTCCACTTCAAGGGCAGTCGCCATATTTAATCAATGCGGGTTTGCAATATTTCTCACCTAAAACTGCTATTACATTCACATCAGTTTATAACCGTATCGGACAAAGGATATTCCTTGTAGGATACCAGGGATACCCAGATATCTATGAAAATGCGCGTGATGTACTTGATTTTCAAATAAGCAAAAGAATTCTTAAATCTCAGGCTGAGATGAAACTTAATTTTGGCGATATCCTGAATCAAAGTACCGTATTTTATCAGAATAATACTGGAAATGCTAATAAAGCCTATGAGGGACTTGGAATTGACAGGATGATTAATTCATCAAAACTTGGTTCAAATGTGTCGCTTTCATTTTCATATAACTTAGGCTTTGGGAATAATAAAAAGTAAATCTTGTACGAAAAATTAATATTGGCTTAAAACTAAGCTAACCTTCATACTCTAATTTTGTAACAAATAAAATCTAAATAATATGAAATCATTGAAATTTAAGACTTTAATTCTGGCAGTAGTTATTTTAGCTGCTTCATGTAAAAAGAGTTCTGAACCGGATCCTATTCCGGTTGATCCAAATGCCAAAAAAACTGTAACACTTCAAAATGGTGCAATTATTACTGGTGTTTATAAAAATACAATCCTGAATGTTCCTGAAGGAACTTTTACACTTAAAGGCTATGTCTTCTTTGAAGATGGGAGTGAAATTAATATCGCTGCTGGTGCAATTATTAAAAGTGATGTTTCAGATAAAGGAGCAATAATCATTGAAAGAGGTGCAAAGATTAATGCAATAGGTACCGCTGCAAAACCAATCGTATTTACATCTGGAAAAGCCGTTGGTGAGCGTAATCCTGGCGACTGGGGAGGTATGGTTATCCTTGGAAAATCTACTACCAACCGTACTACTGAACCAACAATTGAGGGTGGTATTGGTAAAAACTATGGTGGTACTGTTGCTGCCGATAATTCAGGTACTTTAAAGTACGTTAGAATTGAATTTGCGGGTATCGCTGCACAGCCAAATTCAGAGATCAATGGTTTGACTTTAGGCGGAGTTGGTTCAGGTACAACGATTGAGTATGTTCAGGTTATTTATGGTAATGATGATGCCTTCGAAATCTTTGGTGGAACTGTTAACGCAAAATACTTAGTAGCATATGCTACAGCTGATGATGATTTCGATTTCGATTTCGGATATACCGGTAGAATTCAGTTTGGAGTGGCTCTAAGAGATCCTTCATTTATTGATGCTGGTGATGCTGGAAATGGTATTGAGTGTGATAATGATGCTACAGGTACTACGGCAACACCAACTACTCGTCCGGTACTTTCAAACTTCACTTTCATAGGTCCGAACGTTGACAATACCGCTTCAAAGAACCATAATTTTGCGAATCGTTTCAGAAGATCTAGTAATTTCGTTCTAAATAATTCAGTTTTAATGGGATGGATGAAAGGTGGATTATCTTTAGAGTCTGATGCTACTTACAATAGTTTAGTTGGTACAACTACAACTTCTGAATTTAAAAACAACCTATTGCATGCAAATGCAGCGACCTATAAAATAGGTTCTGTAACTGTTGTAGGTGCAACTGATGTTGCTGTGAAAAGTAAAGCTGAGGCAAGTGCTACAATAACGTTAGCCACTACTGCTGAAGCAAAAATTACTGATCCATTTAATTTAAAAACCCCTAATTT
>JBIIWE010000009.1:0-13951 GCA_044339075.1 Daejeonella sp.
GGGTAAAGGTGATGTCTTAGCCAAGGTAGTGGGTACAGTTTTTTTTCGCGATAAAACAGATTTTCCATTATCAATTGGTAATAATGAAGGTATTAAGCTTGTTGATTATAAAGGATATTCACTTATAAACAGATATCCGGAATTTCATTATACACTTAATGGGATAGATGTATATGAGTTGATAATGCCAAAAAATGATGGCTCAGGACTGATTAGAAAATTCAGAATACCTGATGGTAATAAAATAGTTTGGTTTAATACAAATCCTGCTGACGGGGTAAGCTATATTTCCTCAGCCGGTAAATGGAAAAATGGAAAATTGAAACTATTACCTAATCAGGCTATAGATTTCTCCATTACTATGAGCAGAAAGGAAGGAGGTTTGTTATGATAGCTAAATTAATTCCTAGGTTTTTGATTGGGATTATATTTTTTACCGGAATGCAATCTCTCATTGCTCAGGAAAAAAATCAATCGTATAGGATAGAAACTATACCTATGCCTGAAGGTTTGACGAGTGAAACCGGTGCAGTTGAATTTCTTCCCGATGGCCGCCTTGTTGCTTGTTTTACACGAGGAGAGGTAATGACTTATGAACCATCGACTAAGAAATGGAAATTATTTGCGGAGGGACTTCATGATCCCCTCGGTATTTTGGTGGTCAGTAATTCTGAATTATTGATAATACAACGTCCTGAATTGACAAGGGTAAAAGATACAGATGGCGATGGAACTGCAGATCTGTATGAAAAAGTAACAGATCATTTCGGTATATCAGGGAACTACCATGAATTCAATTATGGCCCTATTAAAGATAAGGATGGAAATCTTTTTATTGCATTAAACTCCTCATCCGGAGCAGGAAATATCAGGCCTGAAGTACGAGGCGAAATAAATCCACTTGGCAGGGAAAATGGTAGTAAGGGGCAGATGTTCTCAAATGTACCTTACCGTGGCTGGGTAATGAAACTAAGTCCCGATGGTATTTTAAAACCACTTGCTTCCGGCTTTCGTTCACCGAACGGAATTGGTTTTGATTTAGATGGTAATCTTTTTGCTACTGATAATCAAGGTGATTGGATTGGTACTAGTGCCCTGCATCATGTGCAGGAAGGAAAGTATTATGGTCACCCCGGAAGCTTGGTTTGGCAAAAAGGCTGGAACAAAGGAAATCCATTTTTATTACCACTTTCAGTTTTGGACAGTATGCGGACCAGAGGCGCTGTATTATTCCCGCATGGAATAATGGCCAATTCACCAACACAGCCTCTTTGCGATAGAACAGGAGGTAAATTCGGCCCTTTTTCCGGTCAGCTACTTGTAGGGGAGATGAACAAAGAACGCATTGTAAGAGTAATGCTTGAAAGGGTTGGGGGAGAGTTGCAAGGAGCTTGTATTCCGTTTTTTGAAGGCAATGGTTTGCGTAAGGGTAATAATCGTTTAGCTTTTGGCCCGGATGGTAGTTTGTGGATTGGGCAAAACTCACATGGATGGCTTGGTGATCAAGGGATTCAGCGTATAATTTTTACAGGTAAACAACCTGCTGATATTTACAGCATGAATTTAACAGAAAAAGGCTTTGATCTTACATTCACACAGCCACTTGATGAATCAACTGCAACCGATATAGGAAATTATAAATTCAGCCATTATTATTATAAATATCATAGTAAGTACGGTTCAGATCAAATGGATGTTAATAATGTTCCTGTTACTAAAGTTGAAATTTCGGATGACCGTAAGAAAATAGCTATCACTCTGAGTTCTTTAAAACCAGGTTATGTTTATGAGTTAAGCCTTGGTGGCATAAAAACTTCAAATGGAGATGAACTAGCTAATAAACTCATTTGCTACACACTGAATAAATTAAAAACTGCTCCATTTTAATCTTTGTGTTTTAGGAATATTATCCGAATTCTATAATTGGATAAAAAATATATTTAATATGACTGCTTATTTCACAAGGGCATTTGTTCTCTTATCCTGTTTCATTCTCTTTAATCTGAATGTTTCAGTTGCTAATAATGGGGTGAATGATGAAGATGTTAACTCTTCTTTTGAAGATCCGGATTCAACTATAAATCGATTTAGATTTATCAATACTAATTTTGAAAATGCTTAAAAATTTAATTAAATCAAGATTCTTTCTCCTACTAGTTTTAAGTAATTCTTATTTATACGGAGCTGAAAATTTTCAGATTCCAGCTAGTATTATTAATGAAAGAATATCTCCTCGTTTGCTTCAAAAAACAACTAGTCTACTCAGTATTAATATCGTGGTTCCGGATGAACCTGAATGGAAGTCTTTGGCCAATGACCTTCAGCACATCATTAAGGGAAAAACAAACCTTGTTGCAGAAATCAGTATTCCTGATCCGATGAAGTTTGTTAATGGATGGGCTGGAAATACTATTATACTCGGTAATTTAGAGAATAATAAGCAAATGGCTCGTCTTTATGGTATGCGATTATCCTATTCTGACGCCATTTACCCAGGTAAATCAGGTTATCAGCTTGCAACGTTGATTGATCCATTTGGTTTAGGTGGAAATACAATCATTATTGGTGCTTCAGATATTACCGGTGCCAAAATGGGAACTGAACGCTTAATAAATATCATTAAGGATCAAAAAGAATCATCTGTTCCATGGTTATTGGAAGTAAATATTCCAGTTATTACCGGTGATTATTTCAATTCTAAAATAAATAATCAAGATGTTCTTCTGGCAGCAATGAAACCTGTGAAGGAGAACGAAGTAATAGCTGATGCACTTCTGGCAGTACTTGCCGGAATTAAATCATTTGGTGAGTATTACCAGCTTAGCGCTAAACAAGAATATGGCGATGGCTATAGAAAATTACTATTAGGTTATGCTTCATTCGTTAATAAATACCCATCAGAAGCCATTTATCAGCTTGGGGTAAGAAAAAATATGTGGATTCAGGGTGAAAAACTTCTTCAAAACTGGTCTTTCATAGAAGGTTCCGCTTTATTTACAGATACAGAACGTGCTAATATTGTATCCGCTTTATTTTTAACTTGTAAAGCAAATTATCTAGATAACTACCTCGTTCGTGCACCCGATAGCGCTCCCCGTTGGAACCATGAGATTTTTCCTGCATTATCATTGGTGGGATCTTGTAATTATTTCGAGAAATATTATAAGATTCCTGAACTAATTGAGTGGAGAAACAGAGGTGACAGGATCTTCAAAGGCAATACATCCTTTATAAGCATGGATGAAGGCTCAGATTACCTCGCACATTTACCGGTTGCTAATATTGATTATGCCATGCTCAGTGGAGATATGAAATTTATTAATCAGAGTCTTAGGCCAAGTGCGGATCTGCACGCGATGATGATCGATAATTTGGGTACATTATCTGGCGGCGGAGATACTTATCCGTTTGGGATGAGCAGTGCTTATTCCTGGGGCCATTCCCAATTACTGAATGCCGCATCCTGGTATTATCGAGACCCTGTTTATAATTTTCTTTTAGAGCGTACTAAAACGGGGCCTTTCCCTGGACAAAAGATGCCCGATCTGATTTATCCAATACATCGCTATATCGCAAATCAACAGATCACTAAGCAGCCCGATGAAAATCAATATCCTAAAGTAAATGCTCAGGAGATCGAAAAAGGGGTTTATGATGATGTGATAAATTCGATTGGACAGAATGTTCCAGAATTTCAAGAAAGTTTAAAAAATGAAGATCTTAAAATTCAGAAAAAAGATTGGGCAAGTATTCAGCAAAAGGAAACTTTTCATAAACTGACATTCAGGTCGGGTTTCGGATTAAAGGACAATTATCTTATTCTGGATGGTTTTTCGGCCGGGAAACATGGACATCAGGATGGGAACACCATTTTGAATTACAGCGCTAAAGGCCGTCTTTTCTTAAATGATCGTGATTATATCCAGAATACTCCAGAGTATCATTCGGGTTTAGTTGTTGTGAAAGATGGTAAACAAACAAAGAAGCCTCCATTGGTAAAACTTGAATGGGTAGCTGACTTAGAAGGCACTAGTACCAGTCGAAGTATTGTGCCTGATTATAATGGCCTTGATTGGGAGCGGACAATAATAAGTCCCGAAGGTAAATTCTTTATTATTTATGATGATGTTAAAATCAGGGAGTCAGGAAAGTTTCTCTTAAAAAATCATTGGCAGTCACTGGGTACCCCTAAAATAGAAGATCAAACCTTCAGACTGGAACAAAAGGGGGTAAACATGCTCTTGCAGAATTTAGCTCCTGCTGAGCTTAGAATGAAAGATATTTACGGACATTTTATTAAATACTGGAAAACTGTGTATCCATATCCCTTTGCAGATAAAGAAACGGTTTTAACTGAGGTAATCAATGAAAAGAACTATATAAAAGGTGATCATGCAGGCTTTATCAACGTACTTTCCAGTCATGAAGCAGAGATTGATGCTGTTCAAACGAAAATAATTAGTCCCGGAATCATTGAAATCCAACAAGGAAACAGTAAGTGGCTGGCTTTTAAAGGTTCAATTGATTATTCCGGATATTCCAGTAATGGAAATTTCCATCTTTTTGGTGAGAAAGAGATCATTTCCACCTCAGTAAGCCGATTAAAGATCGGATCTAAGGAGTTGAGTTTCCAGCATCCTGTCCTTTTTAAACTCAATAAAGAGAGCGGATATTGGAAAGCTTTTGATCTGTTAAAAAACAAGATTAGATACAATCAGATTGGTGAACCAATGTGGCAAGGTGCAATTGACTCAGGACAGGTTCAATGGAAGGATGGGTTTATAAAAACTTTAGGAATAGCTACTGATATTACCATAAAAAAGAATCAAATTATCGGGCCAGATTCAATCAAATTATTGACGCTTAAGGATTCAAATAAGCTTTATACTTTCAGTGAGCAGATTAGCAGTTCATTTTCAGCAGATATAAATGGCGACAAAAAAGACGATATTTTATTGGGTGGAATTAGCGGAAAAGTACAGGCAATTGACTCCAAAGGAAAATCAATATGGATATTTTCTGCTAAAGGCCGGGTGAATGAACTTAGTCTCCAATATGCTGGAAACCGACCTCTGATCTTCATCGCTACAGAAAACTGGTATGTTCAAGTCCTGGATCTAAGTGGTAAGGAGTTATGGAATTATAAGTTTCCCAATGATGCTGCTCATAAGGAATATAAAGGCAATTTAATGGGTGTTACGAATGTTAGAATTGCCCAAAAAAATGGAATCGATCAGGAGCCCGTCATTATGGTTGGTACCCAGTTCAGGTATCTCTATGAATTGGATCTTCAGGGTAATCTGAAAGATGAAACAGCACTGTATTTTTATGGTATTGAAGGTATGGAATATGCCGATTTAGATGCTGATGGTAAGGAGGAAGGCATTTTTGCTCTTGAATATTATTATTATACCCTGATCAAGAATAATGAATTAATAAACGGCAAGTCTGGTGGTCCGGGTTGGAAGATAGCTCATGTTTTAAACAAGGAATCTAAGCTTATTCGGCCAACGGTCTTATTAGGTACTAAGCAAAGTGAGATCCGTATGATAGGTTTCACGGATAAAGTAAAGGAATATTGGACCACCAATGTGGGAGGGGAGGTCAATGATATCCGTCATTTCGATTTTAATAATGATGGTAAGCTGGAAATTCTTGCCGGCACAGAAGGTTTTCAGTTTTATGTACTGGATGAACTAGGTAATACTATTATTCGGAATACACTTCCTGACCGAGTGCTTAAAGTTGCAGGATATAAGCAATCTGATAAGACCCTTTATCTTGCCGCAACGGCAAAGGGACTAGTGTATAAAATTACCGAAAATGGGCAGATTGATAGCAAAATTCAATTTCCAGCTGAAATTTCCAATATCCTTGTTGGAAAAGAATATACAGAATATAGGATAGTTTTAGCTAATGGAGAATTGTATAAATTTTAAGTATTTTAATTCACAGACCAGAGCATTCTATTTGGCTAAATTAAACATATCTAAAGCCTTCTTCACACTTCCATGTTCAAGTAGAAGTTCCTTTGCCTTATTGTAATTTTCTAATCCGGTGTTCTTCATTAACATTTTAACTGCACGGTCAACAATTTTATCATTGATGAGTTTAACATTCACCATTTGATTATCCAGAACTCGTCCGAGTTTAATCATGGTTGTTGTACTGATCATATCAAAGATTATTTTTTGGGCAGTTCCGCACTTCATCCGTGTACTACCTGTAACAAATTCCGGACCTGTAATCACTTCTACGGGAATATCTGCCTGTGCCGCAATTGGTGAATCAGGATTGCTTACAATGCAAGCGGTTGTGATTTGATGGTTTTTGCATTCTTTTAAAGCTGATAAAACAAATGGGGTAGTGCCACTAGCCGAGATTCCTATAACAATATCCTTTGACGATACATTCTTCTCCTGTAACATCATCCATGCTGCATTGATATCATCTTCTTTTTCTTCCAAAGCTTCAATCAGGTGCTCTTTACCTCCGGCGAGGATCACATTAAATAAATCAGCTGAAACACCAAATGTGGTTGGTAATTCAATGGTATCTAGAACTGATAATCGACCTCCACTTCCAGCACCAACATAAAATAATCGACCAGCATTTTCTAGCTTACCTACAATTGTATTTATCAAGGTATTTATCTCAGGCAAGGCCTTCTCTATAGCCATTGGAACAGTTTGATCTTCTCTGTTTAAATTTTTAGTTAGTTCTTCAACTGACATTTTTTCTAAATGTCTGTAATTGGATACTTGCTCTGTAATTTTTGTCATAACTATGGATATTCAGAATTTATTATGCGGTTTTATTGACTCAATATACTCATAAGACTCTCAAATTATTATTTATTACTATATAATTAAAAATTAAATGTATCACGTGTACGTTACCGTAAAATATTGCTAATTTGGATTAATGAATTGTTGAAATAAAAAAAAATGTGCTGGCAATAAAATGTGAATTAGACTGATTTGAATATTTTTTTGATTGGCTATTGGCAACATATTTAGCATTAAGAAAATTTATAAAGCTTTGATAATTGACAACATTCATATTTTATTTATTAAAATTAATACCTGATATATCTATGATTCTTCGATATTATGCATAATCTGAAAGCTGTAATTTTCATTTTCTTCTATTTTATCTGTTTCCAGTATGTGCAGGCTCAGAATTCTATTTCTACCATAAATATTAGCGCACTAAGTGGTATGCAATTCGATCTGGTACGTTTCAGCGTAAAACCGAATGAAAAGATCAGGATTGTACTGAGCAATATGGATGATATGACTCACAACTTTCTAATCACCAAACCCGGTAAACGCTTAGATATTGTCAATGCGGCTCTTAATTTAGAAGAAAAAGGTCCTAAGCTAAATTATATCCCACCATCTCCCGATGTTTTATGGTCGGTGCCTGTTATCCCAGCAAATCAATCCTCAACTTTGTCATTTACTACACCTTCGCAACCAGGGGCTTATCCTTATGTATGCACTATTCCTGGTCATGGCTTTATAATGTATGGAGTAATGTATGTTTCAACTGAAGGTACTTTGCCCAATATTGTTTCAGACCTAAATATTCCTCCTTCCAGGAGGGTAGAGAAACCGGTGAGTTTAAATTCAATTACCCCCCACATGGATCAAGCTAAGATAACTGTACAGTCTCAGCATCCTTATGAATCTGTTGCGCCCTATTTGTACCGCATTTTCATGGAAGATGCAGGACCCGCAGCAATTGCAGTTAGTCTGCCCAATGATCTTTCTTATTGCTGGGATGCAGGTACATGCCGATTTAGGTATGCCTGGAGTGGTGGCTTTGTTGATAATTCCCAAATATGGAAAGGACATGCCAACGTTAATGCGAAAATTATCGGGACAATATTTTATCGGGATAATACTTCATATCCAATTCTGGTTGGCAAACCGGATCAGATTCCAATAATTGAGTTTAGGGGCTATAGCCTTGTGAATAGATATCCGGAGTTTCACTATACGGTAAATGGTATTGACGTTTTTGAATTAATTATTCCCAGAGATGACGGTAAAGGACTGATACGTAAATTTAGGATTCCTGAGGCGAAGGATAATGTGTGGTTTACTTCCAATGCAGAATCTGCTTCAGTTGAATATGAGGTTTCGGCAGGTAACTGGATTAATGGTAAACTAAAACTTTCTGCTGAAGAGGCTAAAAGCTTCAGTATAAATATGCTAAATTATACATTGGTCTATAATAACCGAAAGAAAAAATGACCATCAACCTAAAGTTAAGCAAGGTGCTTTTTGCTTGTTTTTTGCTCTTTAGTAGTAATACCCCTGCTGATAGAGACCCGATTAATGATGCCTATTCAGTACAGACAATTCAGACTCCTCCCGGACTGATGAGTGAAACTGGAGGGCTAGCATTTTTACCTGACGGGCGACTTGTTTCCTGTTTTATCAGGGGAGAGATAATGATCTATACTCCGGAAACAAATCAATGGAAATTATTTGCTACTGGATTACATGAGCCACTTGGAATACAGGTTGTTAGCAATTCTGAGTTTTTGGTGATGCAAAGACCTGAACTCACACGAATCAAAGATACTGATGGAGATGGTCTTGCGGATGTATATGAGAAAGTGACCGATGATTTTGGGATTTCAGGAAATTATCATGAATTTAATTATGGGCCTGTAAAGGATTCCAAAGGCAATCAATTTATCGCTTTGAATACAGCTTCTCAAGGAGGATCAGTGAAACCTGAAATTCGAGGCACTCTAAATAACTTAGGCCGGGATATAAGTCCGGGGATTTACGAGATGTATTCAGTTGTCCCTTTTCGGGGATGGGTTATGAAGCTGGTACCCGGAAGTAGAAAGCTACAGCCATATGCTTCAGGTTTTCGCTCTCCTAATGGACTTGGATTTGATCTTGAAGGCAATTTGTTTGTAACTGATAATCAGAGCGACTGGGTTGAAACAAGTACGCTATACCATGTCAAGGAAGGAAATTTTTATGGTCATCCAGCCAGCCTCGTATGGAATAAGGATTGGAAAGGCGGAAAACCTGTACTTAGCCCGGTTGATGAACTTGATAAAATGCGGACGAAGGCGGCTGTTCTATTTCCGCAGGGTATTATGGCTAATTCACCTTCCCAGCCTTTGTGTGATATAACAGAAGGTAAATTTGGTCCATTTGCAGGCCAGTTGTTTGTTGGAGAAATGAATCGCGATCGTATAGTCAGGGTCATGCTTGAAAAAGTAGACGGGGAATTGCAGGGAGCTTGCATTCCTTTTATAGATGGACATGGTTTAAGGAGGGGAAATAACCGACTTGCCTTTGCACCTGATGGTAGTTTATGGGTAGGGCAGATCGCATTTGGATGGGGTGGAGATCAGGGTATTCAGCGTATCGTTTTCAATGGGAATTTGCCCAATGATATACATACGATGAAACTTACTAAGAATGGTTTTGATCTGACTTTTACTCAAGCAATTGATAAAGCAACAGCACTTGATCCTGAGAATTATAAATTCAGGCATTATTACTATAAATATCAAAGAAAACCTAAAAACGAAGGTGCAGATAGTTCTGTACAGCAGGATATTCAGGAGGTTTCGGTCACAGGTATTAAAATTTCTGCCGATCGAAAAAAAGTTTCATTAAGAATGGCAGTATTAAAACCAGGGTATGTATACGAACTGAAATTGGGTAATATAACCAATGCCAAGGCTGAGCCTCTTACTAATAAACTTATATGTTATACTTTGAATAAGCTTATTCCTTGAAATGAACAAATTATTAAATATGATTACGCATGTCTGATTCTATCAATCGTAGAAAATTTATTGCAGGAAGTGCACTTTCGGCAGCTGGTCTGCTTATGTCTGAACATGCAGTTGGCCTGCACAAGCCCGATAACCAAATAGCTTCCTTATCAAGTGCTATGCTTCCTTCTTCTTATAATCTGATGAAAGATGTCATGAAATACAGGAAGATTGACTCACATGTTCATGCACATCTTTTTGATGGAGGACCTGAAGGAAACATCGCTTTTGCAGATCGCTTAGGGATAGATAAAATGTTTGTTTCCCGGCCTGCCTATAGCGGTGAAGGCACCCCTAAGGAATTCCGTTCCTATAATGATTTAATGCTTGAGTGCATGAAACAATATCCTGATAGGCTCATTGGCCAGTTTACTGCAAATGCAATTTATCAGAAAGAGTCACTTGAAGAAATAAAGCGCTGTGTAGACCTGGGAATGGTTGGATTAAAGGTTTATACGCAATTGAAAATCAATGATCCATTGTTCTATCCGATTATTGAGAAAATGATAGATCTGAAAATGATCATTCACATGCATGCATACGCACAGCTTGGTCTTGGAGGATACAGAATGAAATATGATATCGGAATCAGACCGAATACCTCTATACCGGAAGATTTCGTAGATATTGCCAAAAGATATCCAGAAGCAATGTTTCAATATGCCCATATTGGTGGCGGCGGCGACTGGGAATATGCGTGTAAATCTTTTGTTCACTATCCTAATATTTATGTGGATACTTCCGGTAGCTATAATCCGGAAAACATGATCGATTCTGCAATGGAACTTTTGGGCGAGGACAGGTTATTTTTTGGTTCTGACAACTGCTACTATCAGAGTGTGGGTAAAATACTGGCATCTAACCTGACAGAGAATCAGAAAAAGAAAGTCTTTTTTGATAATTATAACGCTATTCTAAGGCGGTCAGGAAATAATATTGACTGACCATAATTTAAGATATATGTTGATCATTAATTTAAATACACCATGTCTGGATTAAGCAGAAGAAAGTTTGTTAGTGGTACCGCTTTTTCGGCGGCTGGTATTGTAATGTCAGACGGTTTTTCTGGATTTATTCCCAGATCGGACTCCGTTTCAAATTCCAGCACCGAATCATTGGAAAGGAAATATAATATCATGCAGGAAGTCATGAAATACCGTAAGATTGACTCACATGTTCATGTAAACCTCTCAAGTACTAATTCTGAGGTTCAGAAGAAATTTGCTGAAGTATTAATGAACTATTCAGAGCGCATGCAAGTTGAGAAACTAATCCTTTCCAATCCGGTAACCCGTCTGATAAATTCTATTCCGGATGGTAGACCGGAGTCATTTATTGCCAATAATAACAGTGTTCTGGGCGTTATGAAGATCTATCCTGATACCTTTTCAGGGAGCTTTACCTTTAATCCGGTACATGCTAAAGAATCTATGGACGAAATTAAACGCTGTGTGGATCTAGGTATGGTTAATGCCAAAGTGTACTATCAGACCAAGATCAACGATCCATCCTATTATCCCATAGTGGAGAAGATGATTGATCTTAAAATGATCATTCATATGCATGCGGAAGCACAGATAGGTGTAGGAGGTTACCGAATGAAATATAATGGTAATAAACCTCTTAATGTTTCCCTTCCTGATGATTTTGTTGATATCGCTAAAAAATATCCTGAAGCAATGTTTCAATATGCCCATATTGGAGGTGGAGGCGACTGGGAATATATGTGCAAAACATTGAAGAATAGTCCGAATGTCTATGTAGATACTTCCGGCAGCAATAATGAGGAAAACTTGATCGATTTCGCTGTTAAGCATCTTGGTGAGAACAGGGTGCTTTTCGGATCAGACAATTGTTATTACCAGTGTGTAGGTAAGATCCTGGCCTCGAACCTAAATGAATCCCAGAAGAAAAAAATATTTTTTGAAAATTATAACTACCTATTAAGTAAAGGAGGAAGAAATGTTGATTGATATCAATGCATATGTAGGGCACTGGCCTTTCCAGCAACTGAAGTATAATACCTGCGAGGCTCTACTTCAAAGAATGAATAAGTTTGGTGTAGATGTATCTGTGATTAGTAATCTAAATGGCATCTTTTACAAAAATACGCAATCAGCTAACGAAGAATTATACGAGGAGATCCGGTCAAACGCTAAGTTTAAGAACCGATTTATTCCTTTTGCCGTAATAAACCCTATTTATGCTGGCTGGAGAGATGATTTGGAGACATGTGTGACTAAAATGGGGATGAAAGGAGTGAGAATATATCCTAAATATCATGATTTTGATATTATCGACCCTGCCTGTATTGAACTTGTAAAAAGAGTACGCGACTATGGTTTGCCGGTGGCATTCAATTACCGGATGGTTGACAGCAGACAGCGCTCTTGGATGGATATTGGTTATGTGGTTGGAACAGCAAAAAAGGAATGGAATCTTAAGGATATTATCCCAATCATAAAGGCAGTGCCTGATGCAAAATACATGATCCTGAATTTTGCTAATGCCGCAGTTCTTACTCCTGAAGAGATGAATTTGATCAAAAAGACGGACCTCGTATTTGACACTTCCGGCAGGACGATTACCGATATGGCCGATTTTTTGAATCTCTATGGAACGGATAAGTTTGCATTCGGAACTCATTCACCTATACTAGATTACCTGACCGGTTTATTACGTATTGAATCACTTCACAGTAATGAAGCAGATGAAAAGACCAAAGAAATGCTTAGATCAGGAAATGCAAAGATGATGCTAGGTTTATAATATTTTAATTAAACATTTAAGAACTTCTACATGAAAAATCGATTTTTTATAGCTTTAATAGCAAGTTTGTATGTATTTTCTGGAAATGCTCAGCAGAAAGTAGACTGGGTGCAGGAAAGTTCTGCTGCAGAGTGGCAGGCTAGAGATTCTCAGGCTGAATTGGTCTATAAAAACCAACTTTGGATTTTTGGTGGATGGTTTAATTCTATAGAAGCTCCGCCACGCGATGTCTGGTCTTCTGCAAATGGTCAATCATGGAAATTAGTAAATAATTCTGCCCCATGGATACATAGTGACCTTTCGATGTCTATCGTTTTTAAAAACAGGATGTGGATGATGGGAGGGTGGTATAATGGTCGTCTGGAAGGTCATTCAGCAAGTAATAAAGTATGGTCATCAACGGATGGAATTAAATGGAAGTCAGAAACAGATAAGGCAGCCTGGACTCCAAGGATAGCTTCAGCTATTGTTGAGTTTAAAGGAAAGATTTGGGTATTGGGTGGTACAGAGAATTACTATTTCGGTGATAAAAATAGTCTGAAAAATGATGTCTGGTATTCTTCAAACGGTAAGGATTGGAAACAGGCAACCGCTAACGCAGGCTGGTCTCCACGTGCGTACCATCAGGCTGCTGTTCTGAATAATAAGATCTATGTTTTTGGTGGAGGTAATTATGTTCCAGAATATCATGCTTTAAATGATGTATGGAGCTCTGAAGATGGGATTAATTGGGTAAAGGAAATCTCTAATGCACCATGGCATGAGCGTTTATGGTTCAATTCAGTTGTTTATCGTAACAGAATCTGGGTAATGGGTGGATGGTCTAATAATCCTTACAAAAACCATCGGGATGTTTGGTTTACTAAAGATGGCAAAACCTGGGAGGAATACAAGTCAGATAAAGTTTGGAAAGAGCGTCATGAAGCATCCACCTTTGTTTTTCAGGATAAAATATGGATAGCCGGTGGCATGACACCACCATTAGTAAATGATGTTTGGTCCTTGAGTTTACCGAAGGATTGGAAAAAATGAACTGGTAATGTTGTTGACTGTTGTCTGTTGTCTGTTATCTGAGGTATGAAGTATGAGGTATGAACCTGGAAAAAAGCGTTAAACTTCAAATTAGGGCTGAATTGTACTTGGTCTGTTGTCTGTTATCTGAGGTTATAAGTTGCAGCAAAGCAGGAAATTTCAAAATAATGCTGAATTGGTCTTGGTTCCTGGTTCTTGGCTCTTGGTTCTGTATTTTGGTTAGTAATATCTGTTGTCTGTTGTCTGTTATCTGTTATCTGTTGTTGGTTAGTGATATAGAATATAACGACAAATAAGTACAAATTATTTAAGTATGCTGAATTTCTGAAATAT
>JBIIWE010000290.1:0-4168 GCA_044339075.1 Daejeonella sp.
TCCTGCCTGACCATTACTGTATGTTGAGTTATTGTAAGAATCAAGTAATTGAAGTTCATAACCGTTATCTCCTCCGCCAGTTGAAGCCAAAAAGAGTCCGCTATTGCCTCGTGCCTGTCCACTTCCAGTAATATATGAAGGAATCAACCACTCAATATGTAGCTGATAATTGGTAAAGGATTGTTTTGTTTCAATATTTCCAGTTCCTTTTTTTACCGTAAATATATTGTCCTTAACAGTCCATTTTGCTGCTGATTTGTCCTTAACAGTTAGCCACTGGTCGAGATTTCCTCCATTGAACAGAATTAATGCATCTGCTGGTGTGTTTTGAAAACTCACCATTTTAGGAACGGGTGACCATACTTCAGAGTCTTTTGGATTCCTGTTTTGCTGGGCGATAACACTATTTATAACAATAAATAAAATTGCATGAACCAAGAATATACGTTTCATAGTTTATTTTTTTTTAGGGAATAAATGGATGTACTAATTTTGAAATGAAGATAATATTTTCTAATCTAATTCTTATTTTTTTTGTTTATGGGATACAATCATCCCAGATGTGCCTTAAATAATATATTTTTACATTTATGGGAACAATCAGTCAAAAAGTTAGTTTAGAAGGTGCTCGCTTTTATTCGTTCCATGGATTTTATCCCGAAGAACAAGTATTGGGTGCTGAATTCATTCTGGACATTGATACTATGCTTAACGTGTTAGGTAATGGACAAGATGAATTAACTAATACAGTCAATTATGTACGTTTATTTCAGATTGCATCGGAGGAGATGAAGATACCCAGAAAATTAATTGAAACAGTGGCTCATGAAATACTCGAGAGAATAAGACATGAATTTTTAGCTGTTCAATATATTCGTGTATCCATCCGTAAAATGCAACCTCCGATGGGTGCGGAAGTGAAAAACTCAGCTATTGAATTAATTTTTAAAAGATAATATGCAATTCAACCTTATCACCATCGATTTTTTAACTAAAATTATAGAAATTGTAGGGACTGAAAACGTTTTTACTGAGACTGAACACCTTGAAAAATACGCTCGTGACGAAACCGAAGATCTGGTATATTATCCTGAAGCGGTTGTAAGGCCTAATACCTCACATCAGATATCAGATCTGATGAGATTATGCAATACGTATAAAATTCCTGTTACCCCAAGAGGGGCTGGAACCGGATTATGCGGGGGCGCGTTGCCTGTTAAAGGAGGATTGGTTATTTCAATGGAAAGGTTCAATTCCATAATTGAAATTGACGAACGCAATTTGCAAGCCACAGTAGAACCGGGAGTGATCACCGAATTTTTCATGAATGCAGTAGCAGAAAAGGGGCTTCTTTATCCTGTTGATCCATCCAGCAAGGGGTCCTGTTTTATTGGTGGGAATGTAGCGCATGGTAGTGGTGGGCCAAGAGTAGTGAAATATGGAACGATTAGAGAATATGTTTTAAACCTGGAGATTGTTTTGCCGGATGGAGAAATTATTTGGACCGGTGCGAATACGCTTAAAAATGCATCTGGGTATAATCTGACACAGTTGATGATAGGTTCAGAAGGAACTTTGGGCATTATTACTAAAATAGTTTTAAAGTTGATACCAGCTCCTTCGCAAAGTTTGTTGATGCTTGCGTCATTTCCGGATAATGAACAGGCATGTGCAGCGGTTTCGGCAATCTTTAGAGCAGGTATAATTCCATCTACTCTTGAGTTTATGGAAAGACGGGCTGTTGAATGGGTAATTGAGTATGATCATTTTCAGTTTGACCTGAAAGATGATGCAATGGCTTTCCTAATGATTGAAGTAGATGGGAATGATCTTGAATTGCTATTTGCTGATTGTGAAAAAATAAATATCGTTTTGGAAGAAAACGCCTGTTCGGAAGTGCTATTTGCAGAAACTTCTGCTCAGAAAGAATCCATTTGGAGAATGAGAAGAACCATGCCCCTTTCTGTGAAATCTAATTCAATTTATAAAGAAGAAGACACTGTGGTTCCCCGATCTGAATTGCCTCAACTTATTCGTGGAATAAAGGAAATAGGTAAGCGTTTTGGTTTCGAGTCTGTTTGTTATGGGCATGCTGGTGATGGAAATCTGCATGTAAATATTATCAAGGGAACGATGTCTGACCTTGACTGGAATACAAAATTAAAGCAAGGTGTTAGAGAGATATTTGAACTGACCGTTGCCCTGGGTGGTACTATTTCAGGAGAACATGGAATTGGCTTAGTGCAAAGAGAATATATGGATATTAAGTACACTAAAGCTCATCTGGATATTATGCGAGGGATAAAATCTGTTTTTGATCCTAATGGAATACTGAATCCATTCAAGATATTTTAAAAGAATAATATTTGTTTTAGATACTTTACAGTTCCTCCATTTTGTGGCGCTGGTAAACTGGTATCGGAACTGGTTTATTGGTTTTATAATCAAAAGTTACGCATAAGGTTTGTCCGCTAGTACAGATCTCCTCCTGCCCATCAACTATTTTTACGATAATATAATCAAGATCAAAGCTGCTGGTTCCTATTCTGGATGTCTTTACATAGGTATATATTTCATCTGTTAATAGTATTGGCTTTAAATAGTCTACTACTGAACGTCTGATTATTATACCAACCTCGTCCCAATCCCACTTTATAACTTCTTCCCAATAGGTTGATCGTGCGATCTCAAAATAGGTGAGGTAAATTGCATTGTTTACATGTCCAAATGCATCTATATCTGCAAATCGAATTGGGATTAGGGTTTTGTACTGAAATCCATCTGCTATACTCATATGCCTGATTGTCATTTATTTTCAAATTGATGGGTCAAATTGGCTTGTCTGGATTCGTATTTGTTCCAAATCTTGCACGGATATCCCGATTGATTGTAGAGTTTTAAAACTAGTTCAAAAACAGGAGGATAAAAAATGACATTCGTAAAATTTGCTCAAGGAAATACAAATAAAAAATTCAAAACAACATATAATGATGTATTTGAATCAATTTTAATACTGATCAATTGCTTTCAAAAAGCATGGATAATAGCATTCCTGCTTTAAATATAGCAGAATATGACCATGAATTTCAAATTGAAATTACTGCACCGGGTTTGGTTAAGGAAGATTTTAAGATTAATCTGGAAAAAGATCAATTGAGTGTTTCTGCGTTTAAGATGGATGATAATCAAGAAACTGAAAGGAATAAGCAATATAACAGACGTGAATTTAATTATTCAGAATTTGCCAGAAATTTTAACTTGCCTGAAACAGTCGACGTAAATAAGATAAAAGCAGAATATAAGGATGGGATTTTATTGATACCTATCACTAAAAAAGCAGAATTGAAAATTCAAACCAGAGAGATCCTTATTGGACAATATTTTTTTTGATTGAAAAGACTAGGGCAAGCACAGATGTGCTTGCCTTTTCTGTTTCTAAATTAGAGCTTAAAGGACAAAAATTGTAATTTTACACCATGCCGAGAGAAATTTTAGAGAATAAGAGGAAAGCACTCAAGATCAATTTAGATGATGCGATATATGGAACTTTTGCTGAGATAGGGGCGGGTCAGGAAGTTGCCAGAAATTTCTTCACTGCTGGTGCAGCATCTGGCACCATTGCAAAAACTATGTCGGCATATGATATGGTATTCAGTAATTCTATTTATGGCACAGAGGAGTCTGGCAGATATGTGTCGGAGTCGCGGCTCGATAAAATGATTCAGCATGAATTTGAGCTTTTATCGGAACGCTTAAACGGTCCTAAATATTTGGGTAAAACTTTTTTTGCATTTGCCGATACAGTAACAACTCTGAATTTCAACAAAACAAATGACCCTCATGGCTGGCTTGGAATAAGATTCCAGTTAACACCTGGTGGTGAACCTAATGATATTGTTTTTCATGTTAGGTTATTAGACAGCGATTCTAGTTTGCAGCAAAATGTGCTCGGCATATTAGGGGTGAATCTTGTTTATGCAGCTTATTTTTATCATGATAATATTCAGTTCATGATCGAATCATTGGTTGATAATTTAACAGTAGGTTCAGTGGAAATAGATCTAATTAGTTTGAGCGGACCGCAATTTAAAAATGCTAATGACAGGCTTGTTAATTTATATTTAATTGCAAAAGGATTTTCTGGAGCAGCAATTTTTGACAAAGATGG
>JBIIWE010000289.1:0-4168 GCA_044339075.1 Daejeonella sp.
CCCAGAAGTTCGACCTCTTTTTGCAATGTTACGCGAGAGTTCTCTACAAATCGTGGATGGATGAACCTCCAACTCATTGGCAATAAACTTTTGAGTCATCCCTGCATTCCATAAGGATTGAATTTGATACCTTTGTACCAAACTTAGTTGTGTGTAATTTTTCGTCATAGTAAACCAAAGGTTGCACTACTTTGTCAAATGGCAAAATGACCTCAAAATCATTTTGTCATTTGTTTCGAAAAATTGCACTAATCAGTTGAACTCAGCGTTAAGTACTTTCAAAATACAGAAAATTCCCTTCAAGTAATTTTTTTTTCGCTTGGGTTAAAACAGAATAGATATTAAAGTTGTTTATAAACTGAAAGTATTCTTTGATGATTTTTCATCGTAAAGATTGTACTGGTCTCCCTAAACATGGCAATGATTTACCTCTGGGTTAATTTCTTAAATCACGCCAAAAAAACAGTCGGCATTAATTTAAATGGAAAAAGGAAAACTCAGAATCGGGATCCTGTTTGATGATATCATGATTCCTCTTTGGTCATACAAAATGATTGAAGCATTAAAAAACAATCATCATTGCGAACTCATCCTGGCTTTAAGAAACAAGCCTGAAAAACAGGCTAATAAAAATATTCTTGAAAAAATTTCGGAGTATGGTCAGGTCGGTTTGTTTGAACTATGGTCAATGATTGATAGAAAACTAAGCAAATGCAGACCAGATGCATTTGTACCGGTTAATTTAAAGGATCTTTTATCTTCAGACACTAACTATATTTCTATTCAAAGTACAAGGGATAAGTTGAAGGAGTCAGAAATAGATAAAATAAAACAATACGACCTAGATGTTCTAATCAGAATGGGTGTAAACCCATGGAGTAAAAGTCTGACGAGGCTCGCCCGGTTTGGAATCTGGTCATTTAATCAAATTGAGAATGATCTCAAAACGGGAGATCCGGCAGGTATCAGCGAGGTATTGAATGGATCAAATGAAACCAAAATAATTTTGAAGGCTACTATTGGTAACCATAATAATGGGGTCATTTTGCACAGAACCAGCTTTTCGACAGACTGCTACAGTCTCAATAGAAACAGAAATAATTTCTACTGGAAAGCACTTTCTATCATCCCTGTTAAAATTCAGGAACTATATGACCTGGGAGAAGAATTGTTTTTCAAGAAAGTAAATTCCCTGAATGAGCAGGCAAATTTTAATTCAAGTAAAGAATATTCTGTTCCAACAAACTGGGAGATGCTTTTTTATGCTCCCAAATTGATCCTGCGAAAAATCAAATATAAACTAGACTTAAGATTTAACTTCCATCAGTGGATACTACTTTTCAATCTTAGTTCCAGTAATAAAATATCGACTGAATTTTCTCAATTTAAAAAGATAATACCACCAAAGGACAGGTTTTGGGCAGACCCTTTTGTGATCAACAGAAATGGCAAATATTACATTTTCATTGAAGAGTTGATCTATAAAGAAAACAAAGGATACATCTGTTTGATGGAAATGGATGAAGGGGGAAACTATTCAGAACCGGTTAAAGTTCTGGAACAAAATTATCATCTTTCCTATCCCTTCTTAATTGAAGACCATGGAGAACTTTATATGATTCCGGAGTCAAAGCAAAACAATACCATTGAATTATACAAATGCACAAATTTTCCACTGGAATGGAAACTTGAAAAAGTATTGATGAGCAATGTTCAGGCGGTTGATGCTACCATACTCTATAAGGATAACAAGTATTGGTTATTTTGCAATATCACCAAAAGTCCTGGGCCATCAGCACAAGATGAACTCTATTTATTTTATTCCGACAAATTGATCTCTGATACCTGGAAAAGTCATCCGCTCAATCCAATAGTGTCTGACTTTACAAAATCCAGACCAGCGGGAAATTTTTTCAACTATAAAAACAAACTGTATCGACCATCCCAAAATAGTCTGAAACACTACGGATATGGAATGAAAATCAATCAGGTAATTGAACTAACTGAAACCACCTACGAAGAAAAAGTTATAGATTCTATATACCCTGAATGGGATGATCATATAATTGCAACACATACACTAAACTCAACTACTAATTTAACCATTATTGATGCTTTATTGAGGAGGAAAAAGAAGGATTAATCTTTAGATGGATCATAGGATCTGAAATTCAAAACAGACCTGATTTATTTCTGTTTCAGTCCAAATCCTATGAATTATCCGATGATGGCTAGGTAGCCAATGGTGGCCCCCCAGGTATCATTACTTTCTTTCGGACAGGCTTAGCTACATTACGTGTAGCTGTAAACTTAGCTGTCCTGTATTCGCCCAAATGGATATCACCTGAAATCAAATCACCTGAGAATGTACCTTTAAAAAGAAATTCCAGATCATCGCCAATGATCCGCTTTGAGCTCCTGAATTTTATCTGATCTCCTTCAATCGTGCCGTTCAGATTCATTACATCCATATCACCTTTATGTGTACCAGAGATCCAATTTCCATCCTGGACAATTGTAAAATTATGCTGGCTGATGCTGCTAAAGAACTGAACCCTTACATCCCATACACCGGTCAGATTCGCAGAGGGTGCGATCATCCCGGGTTTAGGACTTCTTTTTCTGGAAAGAACTTCATATAACCTTTCGGCAACGATCTTCTCTTCACCGGCCTGCATTTGGCCTGTTGTAACATTAAAAAAACTCTCGCCATTATTTTCATCCTCTGCCCAAACAGCAATCCTGGGTTTGTTCCTTCCGAGCTCCTCAGCAACCTCAAATCCGCTTAAATGAAGCTTTGAAGAATCCCAGCTAACTTTCATTACCGGGGTTTTATTATCCAGTAATGTTCGCTCAATCACTTCGGTTTTCACACCTTCAACTGTTGAGAGTTTTTTCGCGATGACATCCAACCAGGATAACCATCGTTTCCAGTCGGCAGTATGATCACGCTTAACCCAATCTTCTACTGCCGCCATCATTCCGATCATCTCTTCCCTGCCTACTTTATTGTCGCGTCCCGGACCATGATGTGGAGAACTAGCCTGCCATGCAGACATTAAAATAGATTTATCACCCAGCATTAAACCCGCACATTGGGGTCCGCAAATTGCTTTTCCTCCACTATATGCAACGATAGTAGCACCTCTCTTCAGGTGAACCGGAGGCAATGTCAGATTCTCAGCGGCGGCATCAACTAATACTGGTACTTTGTGTGGTTTAGCAATCCGGGAAATTACTTCAAGCGACAATGGCTGTCCAGTGAATGTATCCGTATCGGTCGAGCGGATATAAATCATCGCAGTACGCGGATTGATAGCCTTTTCAAGCTCCTCCGGTGTTTTTACACTTACAATTTTAACCCCAATATTTCGTATCCCATGATCATAGGCATTTCTTGAAAAATCAGGTATAATGACTTCATTCTTATCAAAGCCAGTCAGATCAGGAATACGAATCAGTTTTTCAGGATTTCCACCTGTAACGCAGGCGGCAGTTATGTGTTTCAATCCGGCGGCACATCCAGCGGATACCATACCCCATTCGGCACCCGTTAAATCAGCCAGTCGTTGACCAATTCCATCAGCCAGTTCATCATACTGCACAAAATTATGGGAAGCCGCTTCCATAGCTTCACGAACGGCGGGACGCTCTAAAGAACCACCAATGATTGTAAAAGTCCCCATGCAATTAATCACAGGCTCTACACCTATAGATCGAAAGATATTTGTTTCAGCCAAGAAAGCAGATGCAGCTGAACCTGGATCCAATGTTTCTATAATGGCATTATTGCCAGCATCTTGAGTAGTTGCCTGAGCAGTTTGATTTCTGAGCACAGTCCCTGCGAATGGAAGCAGTGCCAATCCTTTGAGTGCGTTTCGTCGTTTCATTTTATAATTAATAATTATTTTATTATCCTTTTATTAGTGATGCGAGCATTTTCAATAATGACAATTTCGTCTCAATTAATTTATTTGCATGCAGATTTGCCGAGTGAAAAAATCATAATCAAAATCCAAATGCCAAGATTCAAGAACATTTGAAAATACAAAATAAACATCGTTGTAAAGGAAATTATGAATTTAATAATTTATGGAGTTACAAATTGATATTGCTAAATTCCAATACCGGCATCGTTAGCGCGCGCGTAATGTCATTAAGTTAAGGG
>JBIIWE010000291.1:0-4165 GCA_044339075.1 Daejeonella sp.
TTGCTCAAAATAACCTGGAGTCTGATTAAGAAACAACTCAATCATCTCAATCATAAATTCATTACTGCCACTAGCCACATCCTGGAGGTAAGAAAGATCAAGATTAAAATCAGCACTATTGTTTTTTAATTGCTCAGACATATTATACAGATCTAATTTTATACTAAGATAACTTTTTTACAAATAAATTATCTGTCAAATCACACAACAGTTCAGTAATGCTTTTCCTTGAAATGGGATGAACAAGATTCGGAGCAATTTCAAATAATGGCATCAGACTAAACCTCCTGACCGATAAATAAGGATGAGGTACTATAAGATCCGGAGTGTTTATAATTTGATCTTCATACAAAAGAATATCGATATCAATTGTTCTGGAACCCCATTTTTCGAGCCGCTGGCGACCTAAAACATTTTCTATCTCCAAAACTGCTTTGAGTAAATCTGCAGGACTCAGGCTTGTTTTTAATTCTATGACCTGATTTATAAAATCGGGTTGGTCATGTTTACCCCAGGATGCTGTCTGATACAAGGATGATTTTGAACTGATTGTTCCGAGCTTGTATTCAATTTCTAAAATTGCATCAGAAAGAAATTTTTTACTGTTGCCGAGATTACTGCCAAGCAAAATGTATGTTGTGTACATATAATTTAAAAGCATGTGTAACAAATTGCCAAAAACTAAATCTGTATATTTGTAAGGTTGCATAGATAAAGTATTTACCTCTAATATGAAAGAATTTTTCAAATTTGTTTTTGCCTCAATGTTAGGCTTCATTTTATCATTTTTTGCAGTCTTGTTGCTGCTTTTAGTCTTAGTAACAGCAATTGTATCAACAGCTGGAAGCGATGGGAAAGTAAGCGTAACTTCCAATAGTGTTCTGCATGTTAGTCTTGATTATCCGATCAAAGAAAGAACAGATAAAAACCCCTTTGCAGAACTTAACTTTCTTGGCCTTGAAAGCAAGAAAAAATTAGGATTAAATGAAATTCTTCAGGGTATTGAGGAGGCAAAATCAGATGACCATATCAAAGGAATTTATCTTGATGCCTCTTCCTTAGAATCAGGAATGGCAACAATGGAAGAAATCAGGAATGCATTGATTGATTTCAAGAAAAGTGGAAAATTCATAATCGCTTATAGCGAAGTCTATTCGCAAGGTGCCTATTATTTGGCAACTACTGCCGATAAAATATACCTTAACCCTGAAGGGATGATCGATTTTCGTGGGTTAAGCTCTGAGATCATGTTCTTTAAAGGGGCTTTGGATAAGCTGGATATTGAAGCACAGATCATTAAAGTTGGAACCTATAAAAGTGCTGTAGAGCCCTTTATTCTTGATAAAATGAGTGAGCCTAATAAGCAGCAGGTGACCTCTTTCTTAGGTTCAATGTACGATCATTTCCTTTCAGAGATATCTAAAAGCAGGAAAATTCCAAAAAATACACTGTTTTCTTTAGCTGACGGTGCTAAGATTAGAGCTCCAAAAGATGCTTTAATCTATAAAATGGTTGACGGACTTAAGTACAAGGACGAAGTTCTTGATGAACTTAAAAAACTCACAAAAATTGATAAAAAGAAAGAAATTAAATCGGTAAGTCTAGAAGAATATGCACCCACAGAAGACGAAAAAGAAGAATCTTCACAAAACAGGATAGCCGTAATTTATGCTAATGGCGAAATAATGAGTGGTGAAGGCAATGATGAAACCATTGGTTCAGAAAGAATTTCAAGAGCGATTAGAAAAGCCCGTACTGATGATAAAGTAAAGGCTATTGTACTTAGAGTGAATTCTCCGGGTGGAAGTGCTCTGGCATCTGATGTCATATGGCGTGAGACTGTGCTAGCGAAAAAATCAAAACCAGTAATAGTATCAATGGGTGATCTTGCCGCTTCCGGAGGATATTATATCGCTTGTGCAGCGGATTCGATCTTTGCCCAGCCAAATACAATCACCGGATCAATCGGAGTATTTGGTATCGTCCCGAATATGCAGAAATTCTTCAATAATAAGCTTGGGATAACCTTTGATGGAGTTAAAACAGGAAAGTTTGCGGATCTTGGAACCGTAAGCAGACCTTTAACTGATGCAGAGAGAATGATCATTCAACTAGAAGTCAATAAAACCTACGATACATTCACAAAAAAGGTAGCTGATGGACGCAAAAAATCACAATCCTACATTGACAGCATTGGTCAGGGAAGAGTATGGAGCGGAACAGAAGCCTTACAGAGGGGCCTTGTAGACCGATTAGGTAATATTGATGATGCGATTGCATCTGCAGCAAAAAAAGCAAAAATTAAAGACTTTAAAATCGTTAATTACCCAGCACAAGTAGATCCGCTCAAATCACTTTTTGACAATTCCGCAGATAAAGTAAAAGCCTATTTTGTTAAACGTGAATTAGGCGATAACTTTATTTATTACGAACAGATGAGATCAGCACTTAACCTTTCAGGAGTACAGGCTCGGATACCTTATAACATTCAAATAAGATAATCATTCATATTTTTATTACTAAAAAATCACATACCCTTCCCTTTTCAGGGCAGGGTTGTTTATTTTTGGATGTATGGAAAACAAAATCATTGCAAGGACTTTAAGATTGTTAAGCTCTCTATTGGAGTTACACGATGAAAATCCATTTAAAGTGAAGTCTGTGGCGAATGCAGCATTTAAAGTAGACAAACTCCCCTATCCTATTTACACCAAGAGCCTGGCTGAAATGGAAAAGGTAGAGGGACTTGGAAAAAGCATTGCCAGCAAAATAAATGAACTTGTACAAACTAACTCAATACAGGAACTAGCGGAGCTTATTAAGCTAACTCCCTCTGGAATCATTGAAATGATGCAGATCAAAGGAATTGGGCCAAAAAAAATTCTGGTTATTTGGAAAGATCTGGGTATTGATACGGTTGGAGAACTCTATTATGCCTGTAATGAAAATCGACTGATAGAAGCTAAAGGTTTCGGACTAAAAACACAGGAGGAGATCAAAAAAAAGATAGAATTCAACATGGCCAGCAATGGTCGCTTTCTTTATGCAAAAGTTGAAAATTTGGCAGAAGAACTCTTAAATCTGGCAAAAAAGGAATTTAATACAGACCAAATCTACATTACAGGGCAATTCAGAAGAAAATGTGAGATTATTGATAGCCTTGACTTTCTAGTTCTTGGAAAAGCAAGTGAAGATATTAAGGAAATGCTCATCCTTAATGGCCTTGAAAATGCTGAATTGAATGGTCAGGAAATAAAATGCAATACCGAATCAGGGCTTACTATTTACTTCTCATTTTGCGATTCGGAAGAATTGGGCAAAGAACTGATCATGAAAACAGGCAGTGAAGAACACATAAACTCTATTTTATCAATACTTGGAGGGGCTGACCTAAAAAATAAGACAGAAAAACAGATCTATGAAGTTGCAGGCCTATCCTTTATTGAGCCAGAATTACGGGAAGGTACCAATGAAATTGAACTAGCTAAATCAAATAAACTACCTGAACTCATTGAATACACTGATCTTAAAGGAAGTTTGCATAATCACAGTACCTGGAGTGATGGAATTCACACTCTGGAGGAAATGGCATCTTATTGTAGAACCGAATTAAATCTGGAATACCTTGGAATTTGTGATCATTCAAAATCAGCATTCTATGCCAATGGCCTTAGTGAATTACGTGTAGCAGCACAGCACCGTGAAATTGATGAATTAAACATAAAATTGGCTCCTTTCAAAATATTTAAGGGAATAGAATCAGATATACTTTATGACGGTTCCCTTGATTATTCCAATGAAGTGCTTTCAAGTTTCGATTTCGTAGTAGCTTCAGTTCATTCCACTTTAAATATGACTGAAGAGAAAGCTACAGAAAGGTTAATAAAAGCCATTGAAAACCCTTATACAACTATTCTCGGGCATCCAACAGGAAGATTACTTCTAAGCAGAAGCGGTTATCCAATTGATCATAAAAAAGTTATCGATGCTTGTGCAGCGAACAATGTCATTATAGAGATCAATGCCAATCCCTTGAGGCTTGACCTGGATTGGCGCTGGCACCAATATGCAATTTCAAATGGAGTACTTCTATCAATAAATCCGGATGCACATCGAGTTGAAGGGCATCTTGACATGAAATATGGTACCTTAATAGCCAGAAAAG
>JBIIWE010000292.1:0-4152 GCA_044339075.1 Daejeonella sp.
TGAAAATCCGATAGTTGATAGTTTAAAATTCTCTGCCGCGAAATTGTAGTTACCAGAAAATGAAAGACTTTGAAGAATGGGTATGTTTATTGAACTTTTTGTAGAATCAGCATCAGATCGAACTTTAGCCTCAATATTATTATCCACGCTAAAGCCAATACCAGCAACTCTGCCTGCAGATGGTGAACCAAAAACTGCATTTTCATAAATGGAATAACGGGCATTTATTTTAGAAGTATCCCCCTGAAGATTCTGGAAGTATCCGAAACTGCTGGTTCCAAAATCAGGACGATAGTTAAAATTGACAGATGGGGTCATTATGTGTCTTAATGCCATTAAATTTCCTTTCTTGAAAGTGAATTTACCATACAATTTAGTGGAAAGACCGGTGTTTAAACTATAATCGTATACCCTACTAAAGCCCTGAATTGTATCTGTTACTTGTTTGAAGCCTGAAGCTACAGGATCTAAACGTTTACGAATAGTTTGCAGATACCATTTTTCACTGTATTGCATTCCCGAGTTAAACTGAAAATATTTCAGAAGGTTTAGTGAAAGACTTATGGGAATATCATGCTGTATTCCATTTCTGAAATCTTTCAGTGATTCTTTTTTGAAAAGATCATATTCCTTCGTATTAATTGAATTACTACCCTGCATACTATAACCTAAACTAAGTCTCTGATACCATTTTTGTTCCCCAGCACGATCTTTTGAATCAAAGGGGTTAATCGTGGTCATGTTTAAACTAAAACGTGGCAAATCGAGGAATACTGTTTGTTGTTCAATATCCTGACTATGTGAAAGACTTGAGGAGAAATTAAATAGGCCATTAGCAAATACTTTCCCATAACTAATACTGGATGAAAGAGTGTTTCTAGCGATTTCTGTAGGATTATAAGATCCGGCAGCCCCAGTATTGGAAAAATATGAACCGGTTCCGGCATTAACTGAAGCGCTAAAGGTTGTCCCAGGATTAGCCAAAGGACTTTGAGAATGATTCCAAGTAAGGTTAAAATCCTTATTTGGTGTTTTATAAGATGGTGTACCTTCCACCCCATTTTTAGTTGACGCAAATCTGAAGTTTAGTCCCCCGTCATATTTATAATTCTTTCGGTATCGTGCTGCAGTACCCATTTCATAAGATCCTTTTGAATATAAGGTGCCGCGAGTTGAAAGATCCCAGTAATCATTTAAACCGAGGTAATAACCAAGATCACGCATAAAAAAGCCTCTAGTATCCTCTCCAAAAGTTGGAAAAAGTAAACCCCCGGAGCGTCGGTTAGGTTTAGGGAAAAAGCCAAAAGGCAATCCTAATGGCAATGGAATATCTTCAATTACCAAAAAAGCAGGTCCAGTGATGATCTGTTTATCAGTCGCAATACCCCTGGTGATATGAATTCCAAAATGTGGGTGTGGTAAATTACAGGTGCTATAAATACCTCTTTTAAAGAAACCTTCATCATATTGATTCTTCTTGAATTGGGCTGCCTGCAGGAATCCACCTTCTACATCTGTAAAGACGCCAAATGATTTACCTTTTTTAGTTTTATAATTAAAGAAAAGAGAATCTGTAGTTAGAGGAGGTTCAGCTCCCTGTATAAGAAGAGGTTTACCAGTATAAAGCTTTGTTTTTGGATTCGTAATTCCGCTAGCAAACAAGCTATTATTCTTTTGGTCAAGCCTGATATAATCAGCTTCCAATTCAAAATCTTCATACTTCACACGAGCTTTTCCATACAAAAATACTATATTGTTAGTAATATCTGCTTTTATTGAATCCTCAGCTGAGTAAGTTACTTTTGAAGTAAAGGCACCTGATGCAGTTGATTTTTTTGTTACAGTATCCAGTTTAATGGTATCTGATGACAATGTTGTAGTTCTTACGGCGTTATCAGGTCTTAAAAGAGGTCGTTGAGCATAAACAGAACCATTTATGGCTATAACTATCAATGTAGCTAAAGAAAAAAAGATAAAAATGGGTCTAATAAATTTCAAATTCGCTGATGAATACTATTTTTGCAATGATAGATAATAATATGCCCTCAAAATTAATGAAAAATATACCATTGAACAGATACAAATACGTATTACTAACTGTCTTGTCTTTTATAGTTGTATTTACCCATGCAAATAATCTTGACGACACACCATATAGAATTAAAACAATTGTTGTAGATGCCGGACATGGAGGAACAGACGGGGCAACAAAGGGGATATTTTCGCGAGAAAAAGATATCGCCCTTCAGGTTGCTTTACGTTTAGGAAAAGCAATTGAAGAAAATTTGAAAGATGTAAAAGTTGTTTATACCAGAACAACAGATGTTTTTATTCCATTGTACGAGCGAATAGGGATCGCTAATCGGGCAAAGGCAGATATTTTCATTTCGATACATTGCAATTCAATGCCTATCAAGAGGGTTGTAAACGGATACCGTAAGGATAGCAGAGGACGTAAAGTTCCAATTTATAAAACAGTGCAAAGCACATCAACGCGTGGAACTGAGACCTTTGTGTCAGGTTTTGGCAGATTGGATGAGCAGGATGTAGTGATGCGTGAAAATGAATCAATTCTTCTAGAAAAAGATTATAAGGAGAATTACGAGGGATACGATCCCAAAGATCCGGAAAGTATCATACTTCTATCCTTGATGAAAAATGCTTTTAGAGAGCAAAGTATTAAACTGGCATCTTTTATGCAGGAGGAATATATTCAGAGTGGCAGAATTGACCGCGGTGTGAAGGAGCAAAGTCTGGCGGTATTGGCTAAAGCAGGTATGCCTGCTGTACTAACTGAGATTGGATTTGTATCTAATGCGGAGGAAGAAGAATATATGAATTCTGAATCAGGTCAAAACGAGATTGTTGCAAATTTATTAAAGGCAATACAGACTTATAAAAAACAAGCTGAGCTGGAATAAAATTCAGGATTAAAGTTTGTAAATAATTAACTAAACAATATGATTGTAGATCAGGTTAACGAAATTTAAAATATTGATGAAAATTACGAATGAAACCAAAGTTGGTGTACTGGCCGCTGTAGCCATTACAATCCTGATAGTAGGTTATAGTTTTTTAAAGGGGAATGATGTATTTTCAACTGAAAATGAATTTTATGCTAAATATGACCGGGTTGACGGTTTAGCTACTTCCAAACCTGTAATGGTAAATGGCTATCAGATAGGTCGGGTTTCTAAACTTACCTTACTTCCTAGCGGACAAATTTTGGCTCAATTTAAAATTGATCCAGAGTACGCAATTCCAAAGAATACTATTGCACGTTTAGAAAGTACTGACTTGTTGGGTGGAAAGGCAATAGTATTCGAATTAGGCACCGGAAGCGATTTTGCGGAAGATGGGGATACTTTGAATGCAAATATTCAAAGAGATTTAATGGACCAGGTTGAGCCAGTACAGAAAAAGGCAGAACAAATAATAGCTAGATTGGATTCAGTACTTACTTCAGTAAATAATACACTTAGCCCCGAGTTTCAAAGAAACTTTGACCGGAGTTTTGCAAGTATTGCCAGAACTCTTGAAACTCTCGAGAAAACGACTAAAACAGTTGATGGTGTTGTAACTATTCAAAGCACTAAAATATCGGGTATAATGACCAATCTTGAGTCAATTTCATCCAATTTCAAAAATAATAATAGTAAGATCAATAACATCATGAATAATTTTGAAAAAGTTTCAGATGATATTGCAAAAGCTAATTTTGCTCAAACTATTACAGAAGCAAATAAGGCAGTGGCTGATCTACAAGCAATTGTAAGCAAGGTTAATTCTGGAACCGGTACATTAAGTCAATTAATTAATGATGAAAAGATGTACAATAATTTGAATAATGCTGCTGAAAACCTGGATAAATTAATGATCGATCTTAAAGCTAATCCTAAACGTTATGTTAGCTTCTCTGTTTTTGGAGGGAAAAAGAAATAATGTGCTGAAATGTTTGATACTACGGTAGATCATTAAAAAGGATTCTGATTTAGAAATTAAGAAACATTTTAAATTATTAAATCACAAAGGTTTTACCTTCAATAGCCAATGATGTTTCTGGAAAAATGCTTCTTGATTCTTCTAGAAGAGGTTCCAGATCTCGGTATCTTGCAGAGAAATGTCCGATTAATAATTTCTTCGCATTAACTT
>JBIIWE010000293.1:0-4136 GCA_044339075.1 Daejeonella sp.
ATATCAGAACAATAACCGGCCAAAGCCTCATCAATTGAATTATCAACTACCTCATATACTAAATGATGCAATCCCTTAAACCCGGTATCACCAATATACATTGATGGGCGCTTTCTTACCGCTTCCAGGCCTTCAAGGACCTGTATATTATCCGCCGAATAGTTAGATCTGTCTTCTGTTTCTTCGCTCATATTTTCTTATAACAACAAGAATCAAAAATAACCATTTCCGATGGAATTTGTTGCAATGTGGATAAAATAACACCACATTCCTTTACCTAAAGTTAACAGGAAATTAAATGGTTGAGATAATGGTTTGAAAGTTTATATTTGTTAAATTTTTATAAAAAAATATGAAGAAATTAATCACAGGCATAAGTAAAATTGCAGCTATTTTGACCATTGCAGCAATTGTTGTCTCATGTAACAAAGAACAAACTAAAACTGCAGACTCTAAAACAAGCTCATCTGCAAACAATCCTGAAGCTGTAGTCTATGTAAATTCAGACTCATTGTTGACTAATTATGAATATTTCAAAGCCGTTCAGCTTACTTTTCAGGAAAAATCTAAAAAGGCACAGGCTGACCTGACTGCAAAAGGAGCTGCTTTTCAACGTGAAGTTGCAGCTTATCAGCAAAATGCAGGTAGTTTAAGTGCAGATCAGCGTGCTTCTACAGAGGAACGACTTGCTAGAAAACAACAAGAACTTGCAACATACAATCAAAATGCAGGAAATGCCCTTTCAAACGAAGAAGCTGTAGAAAATGAGAAATTATACAATAAGGTTTCTGATTTTTTAAAGATTCATGCAAAAGCAAAAGGATACAAAGTTGTATTGACCTATTCAAAGTCAAATCCTGCAGTTTTATATGCTGATCAAAGCCTAGATGTTACCAAAGAAGTAGTAGAAGGTTTGAATGCTGAGTATAAAAAAGACAAGAAATAAATATTCTTTGACATTCTAAATATAAACCCCGGAAATTCACCGGGGTTTTTTATTTTCAAGTTTATTTTGGTAATGATTTGAATTTATTGATATTGAAACAGTATGTCAGGAATTGATCACCATCAAAAATTCATGCGAATTGCAATCAGACTTGCTGAACAAAATATACAAAAAGCCTTAGGTGGTCCATTCGGGGCCATTATTGTAAAGGATGGAAAAGTTATCGCAAAATGTTCCAACAAGGTAAGGCTAAAAAAAGACCCCACAGCTCATGCAGAAGTTTCGGCAATTAGAATAGCCTGCAAAAAACTAGACACATTTGATCTTCAAGGTTGTATAATCTATACCAGCTGCGAACCATGCCCAATGTGTTTAAGCGCTATTTATTGGGCTCATTTGGATGAGGTTTATTATGCCAATACAAAAGAAGATGCCGCAAAAATTGGTTTCGACGATCAGTTTATTTATAATGAAATCGCTCTGCCCTTCAAAAAAAGAAAATTACCTTTTCACCAGATCATGAGAAATGTAGCAATGAACTCATTTAAACTATGGGATGAGTCGGAAATGAAAATCGAATATTAATGATCAGCAGGCGCAAATTCATTTGGGGTGGAATTGGAGTAATTACTGCTTCTATAGGTGTTAACTCCTTTTGGTATGAGAAATTATTCGTTGAGCTAAATGAGTTCTACATTGGAAATGCAAGCCCTAAAACGAGGAATATTAAGGTAGTTCAAATTTCAGACCTCCATTTAAGATCTATAAAATCTCAACATCTTGAAATTGTAAAGGTTATTAATCAACTTAAACCAGAGCTGATCATGTTCACGGGAGATGTAATTGACCGAAACAAAAATCTTGGCAAGCTTGATAAATACCTGGCGATGTTCGATCCATCCATACAAAAAACTGCCATTCTGGGAAACTGGGAGTGCTGGGAAGTCCATCCTAAAGAATTACTAAAGGTCTATCAAAAGCATCAATGTGAACTTATTGTAAACCATTCATTCAGATACGAATTTGGAAACACCTCCGTTTCCGTTTCCGGGATGGACGATCTGATAGCCGGAAAAGCTGATTACACAATGGCGATGGAGTTTTATGAGAAATCAACTTATCACATCATCATGACTCATTGCCCGCAACATAGGGATATAATCAAAGAGCAAATGACTGATATCCCAATCAATCTTATTCTTTCGGGACATACGCATGGAGGTCAGGTAAATCTACTTGGCTTTGCTCCATTCAGACCAAAGGGAAGCGGCAGATACATTTCTGGATGGTATACAGATGAACTTCCACATATGTATGTATCCAGGGGAATCGGAACGAGTGGTATACCCATGAGATTAGGTTCACGTGCCGAAATATCGATCTTCAATTTTGAGGCCTAACTGTCAAACGAAAACAGTCTTAACCTGCAATTTTTCTTAAAAATCCTACTCAAACCAGCCCTCCTGCAGATCATCAATTTCTCTGCGATCTCTTTTTGTTGGTCTCCCGGCACCTCTATCCCTGCTTAATGTCGGACTTTGGAACATAGATTTATATTCAGGAGTATCCTCAACCGGGGTCAGGTTTTCATAAAAATTTACTGCTGTTTTTGCATCTACTCTTCGATCCAGCAATCCCACAACTTGTATAATCTTTTTATCGCTTCCCTTTTGTACAGTATAAACCTCTCCAATTTTCACGATATGAGACGCTTTCAGATTTTGTCCGTTTAATTTTATTCTTCCGGCTTTACATGCTTCAGTAGAAACACTCCTTGTTTTGAAGGCACGTATTGCCCATAAATATTTATCGATACGCAATTTCTCAGATTCCTGCATATCCCAAAATTACGCAACAATTGATTGATAGATACAAAAATTGACAGAAAATTCCTTTAATTTGCTTTAAATTAAAAGTATGACTACCGAATTAAAAAAACTAATTGAAACTGCATGGGAGGATCGTAATCTCATCAATTTTAAAGAATACAGAGATGCCATCAACCAGGTAATTTTACATCTTGATAAAGGCGAAATCAGAGTTGCTGAACAAATCGGAAATCGTTGGCATGTAAACGACTGGATCAAAAAGGCAGTTATCCTTTATTTCCCTATCAGAGAAATGAAAGAAATTGAAGTGGGGCCATTTGTGTTCCATGACAAAATGAAATTAAAAACAGACTATAAAGAGAAT
Organism: Daejeonella sp.; assembly: GCA_044339075.1. GTDB lineage: Bacteria > Bacteroidota > Bacteroidia > Sphingobacteriales > Sphingobacteriaceae > Daejeonella. Next base: position 3,140 of record JBIIWE010000293.1, read on the forward strand.
GGTGTTAGAGTAGTTCCTCATGGAATCGCTCGTTACGGAGCATTTCTTGCAAGAGGAGTAATCATGATGCCTTCCTATGTTAATATTGGTGCTTATGTAGATGAAGGTACCATGGTAGACACATGGGCAACGGTTGGATCATGTGCTCAGATAGGAAAACATGTTCATTTAAGTGGTGGTGTTGGTATAGGTGGTGTTCTAGAACCTATCCAGGCCTCCCCTGTCATCATTGAAGACAATTGCTTTATTGGCTCTAGAGCAATTGTGGTTGAAGGTGTTCACGTTGAAAGAGAAGCAGTGCTTGGAGCGAACGTTGTTCTTACAGCTTCAACAAAGATCATTGATGTAACTGGCGATGAACCAGTTGAATATAAAGGATTTGTACCTGCTCGCTCCGTTGTAATACCAGGATCATATGCAAAGAAATTCCCTGCTGGCGAATACCAGGTGCCTTGTGCATTGATCATCGGACAAAGAAAAGAATCAACCGATAAAAAAACTTCTCTTAATGAAGCACTAAGAGAAAATAATGTAGCAGTTTAATGCTGAAACAAGAGCTTTTTTAATTAAAAAGGATGAAAGCAATTCATCCTTTTTAATTTTATAGCATACACATGAAAATAGGCTTTGACGGTAAGCGTGCAACCCAAAATTTTACTGGTTTAGGAAACTATAGTCGGTATATGCTCAAAATACTGGCAGAATTTTATCCTGAAAATCAGTACGCTGTATTTGTTCCTGCACCCGCACAAAAACCTTTATCTCTTCTGGAATATCCTTCAATACTCTTTCAATATCCAAAAAATCAATTGTTTAAAATTTTTTGGAGAACTATTGGAATTTGTAAAGATCTCAAAAAGGAAAAGATCGACCTCTTTCACGGGCTTAGCAATGAAATTCCGATTGGTTTAAAAAAAATAGGAATCCCATCAGTTGTGACCATCCATGATCTGATATTTTACAGATATCCCCAATATTACCCCTACTTTGATAGAAA
>JBIIWE010000294.1:0-4068 GCA_044339075.1 Daejeonella sp.
CTCAGGTGTATACATCGTAAGTGTAGGAACAGATACTTTGCTAATACGAAGTATTCCAGCCGCATCTATAGCCGATTTTTCTTTATTGGCTGTTGGTTTACTATTTGGAATCAGTCCTTCATACAACGGTAAAATCGTTTGTGCATTCATTGAATGGGTATATAGCATGCTTATGGAACAAAGTATTAGTGTCAAAACTCTCATATTGATTTATTAAAATTTGATTAGCTGCGCTTTGAATATTTTTATAGGTTAAAGTTATTGGAAACCATCTATCTAAACTATAAATTCCAAAGTTCTTTTATAATTAAATTTAAGTAATAAGTGCGATTTTAGATTTTGGCCATTAAAAATAGGTTAAATTATTAGCGGGCATATGTTCATTTTAAAATCTCATGGCCTCAAACAAAAGAAGTCTTTAATTTAAATCCTTCAGATTTCTTATTTTTGCCTAAACAGAATATATATATGAACTATTGGTTAGTTAAGTCAGAACCTTTTAAATACAGCTGGGATAAATTTAATCAGGATGGCCGTACCTTTTGGGATGGTGTGCGTAATTATCAGGCACGAAATAACCTGAGGGAGATGAAAGAGGGCGATCTGGTTCTTTTCTATCATAGTAATGAAGGTAAATCAGTTGTAGGGATCGCCAAAGTGGTGAAAGAATCGTATCAGGATCCTACGACAGAAGATAAAAATTGGGTGGTGGTTGATCTGGTACCTGTAGAAACACTTCAACATCCGGTCACTTTAGAGCAGATCAAAGCAGATTCACGCCTGCAAAATATCGGACTGGTAAAGCAGGGCCGACTTTCTGTAATGGGAATGAAAGTAGAGGAGTTTGATAGGATCGTGGAATTGGGAAGCTGATTTTTATTAGTTGGTTAGTTGTTAGTTGGTTAGTTAGGTGGTTAGTAGTATCTGTTATCTGTTATCTGTTGTCTGTTGTCTGTTGTCTGTTGTCTGTTATCTGTTATCTGTTATCTGTTATCAGTTGTCTGAGGTATGAAGTGCTGTTATGACATGAAGTTAAATTATCTCAATACTCTATACTCAATACTCAATACTCAAAAAGTAGTTAGTTGGTTAGGTGGTTAGTTGGTTAGAATTGCCTTAGTCTACTTCATTTCAAATGATTGCTCTTCTCAGCTTTCAGCTTTTACCTTTCTGCTTTCCGCTTTCCCCTTTCCGCTTTCCGCTTTCACCTTTTCGCTTTCCGCTTTCCGCTTTCCGCTTTTACCTTTCCGCTTTCCGCTTTCCCCTCACTTATTCCTGATTCAAAAAAAGCGCTTTCAACTCCGTTGCGTCATGAGCTTTCATTTTTCCGGCAAGAACAAGTCGTAACTGTCGGCGGCGTAGGGCTCCATCGAATAGTTTTTTTTCTGCTTCGCTTTCAGGTAGAATTTCAGGAATAGGGACTGTTTTTCCATCAGCATCAATTGCTACAAAGGTGTAATATGCTTCGTTAGAACGTACTCTTGTCCCAGAAGGGATATTCTCAGCCCACACATCTAATCTAACTTCCATGGAAGTGCTGAATGCACGTGTAACCTTGGCTTCGATCGTGATCACATCACCCAGTTTGATGGCATGCTTGAAGGATACGTTATCTACCGATGCGGTAACCACAATATTATTGCAATGTTTTTGTGCTGATATGGCTGCAGCGATGTCCATCCAATGAAGGAGACGGCCACCCATCAGATTGTTTAGGGTATTGGTGTCGTTTGGAAGTACCAGTTCATTCATGATAGTAAATGAACCTTGTGGGCTTTTTAAGATTGTGCTCATGGGGCAAAGATAATGTTTCCGGAGCATTCCGGATCATTCCGGATCAAGTCCGGAATGACAAATATTGCTAAGTCAGTCCGGACTTGATCCGGACAGCTTTTCTGGGATTTATGTCAGTCCGGACTTGATCCGGACTGAGTAAACCCAATCAGCTCATCCCACCTCGAACCTGGTTTTCGGTAATAAAAGAAGATCTGGTAGTAATTTTCTGTTTCGAAATGTGAACCATCAAAAAGCACGTCATCCCTGGTTTTGCCATCTTCACTTACCCATATATAATGGTAGTCTATTAGTCCCTGTTTTATGAATATTGAACCGTTGAAGCGGTTTCTGCTCTCATCGTAATCCAGCTTATCGACAAGCCGGTAATCATTGAACTGTCCTACGACGTAAAGGTTTCCGTTAGTTGCTGGTTTTTTCGCCGACAGGCTTAAATGAACGGTAGTATAATCGGCATCGGTACGGTTATCCCGCCCGTCGAGGTTACGAACATAAAATGCTCCGTTTTCATCATTGATAAAGGTATAAGCCGGTATGTTTTCTGTAACATCGGTGAGTAAGTAAACATTATTGACCGTATCCTGTACAATTTTTCCTACTCGTTCTGTCCGGAAGCGAAGGCTTCGAAGGTCGAAACGTCTGAATTCATTTCCTCCCTTGAAATCCAACAATCTCATATCATTATATACCAATTGATTGGGTCTGATGAAGGTTGGACGATTTAGGCTTTGTGAATTATCATGCCTGCCATTCTGCAATACCCGAACTTTTGCTTCTATGTATGGATTATTGATCATTAATTTCCCGTGATTGATAAGGAAATTTATTTTTTGCATCTGATCGCGATCAGCTACATTATTTGATCGGGTAATTTCAGCTGCAATGCTTGTTTGAGGATCAAGGACAAAGAACCGTTTGGTGATCAGTATTTTTCGCTGGTCATTATCCTCATAAATTTTTAAAAGATAATTGCCTGAAATTTTAGGCTTTATGGTTAGGTTAGGGATGCTCAGTTCATAATGAGTGAATTTTTGCAGGGTATTGAATGAATTACGATAATCAATGATCCGATCTTCAGAAAATCCATCTAGAAAATCAATTGGGGAGAGCCTGCTGCTTTTCCAGTCAGCATCGCAATGTTCAATGGAATAAGTTATATTCCTGCTGCCGGCACGAAGATCATCAAATCCTAGTAGCAGGTTTTCTGTGCTGCCTAGAATATAAACTGGAATAGATTGCTCCTTAGTACGGTTATAAAATTCAACTGTTCTGATCTCCGGGATATAAGAATAGTTTTCATACCGGATAGTATTGAATGGAGCTTCAGGAGCGCGAACACGCACTTTTTTTTGTCCGAATCCAATAATGAAGGTCAATAAAAGTGGGATAAGAACTGATATTTTCTTCATACGATCAATTTATGCACTTGCTTGGAATATATGAAAACGGGAATTTTAGTTCCCCTCGAGTTCCATGATTTCTTCTGCCATGCGTTCCCATTCAGTCTGGGCTTTTAATAAACGCGGACTTAACTGCTGATAACGTCTGTTTGCTTCAGATAGTTTCTCAGGATCACTATAAACTTCTTCTCTGCTAAGTTCCAATTCTGCTTCTTTTACAGAATTTTCCATTTCTGCAATCTCATTTTCAAGCTTTTGCAGTTCAAGATTTAGTTTCTTGATCTCTTTACTTTTATCTTCAGTTTGAACCTTTGGTTTCTCTTCTTTCTTTTCCTCTTTCTTAGGTGTTTCTACTATATTTTTAGGAACATAAATTCTTTTGGAGTTCCATTCTTCGTATTCTGCGTAAGTTCCCGGGTACTCTTTGATCTCCTGATCTTCAATGAACCAGATCTTATTAGCCACATTATCAAGCAAATACCTATCGTGAGATACTACAATAAATGTTCCTTCGTACTGATTTAAAGCAGATATCAGAATGTTTACAGAGGCAATATCTAGGTGATTGGTAGGCTCATCCAGGATCAGGAAGTTTGCATCAGCAGTTAAGGCCTTGGCAAGTGCAACCCTTGATTTTTCTCCTCCAGAAAGTACCTTGATCTTTTTGAAAACATCATCTCCTGTGAATAGAAAACATCCTAAAATAGAACGTAATTCTGTTTCTGTATGCTTGGGAGCAAATGCCTGTAGCTCCTGAATTAGCGTGTTTTCTAAATGAAGAGCTTCCAGCTGATGCTGGGCGAAAAATGTTTGCGTTACATTATGGCCGGTTTCACACATACCGGTAAAATTATTTTTATCTGCACCGGCAATG